>DAOMPU010000185.1:0-5724 GCA_035444925.1 Terricaulis sp.
GGGGCTGAACGCATCGATGCGGCCGGTCACTCGGTCATCGAAGCGCGCGCCGACGCAGATCATCACGTCGCAATCGTGCATGGCGTTGTTGGCTTCAAAGGAGCCATGCATGCCCACCATGCCGAGCCAATTGGCGCCGGAGGCCGGATAGGCGCCGAGCCCCATCAAGGTGGAGGTGAGCGGAAAATTCGTCAGCTCCACCAGCTCGCGCAGCGCTGCGCTGGCGCTGGGGCCGGCATTGATAACGCCGCCGCCGGTGTAGAACACCGGCGCGCGCGCATTGGCCATCAGCTCAATCGCTTCAGCGATGCGCGCTTGATCCAACGCGCGCGCGCGCTTGGCGCGCTTTGGCGCCGCATCAGGTGAAACGTAGAGCCCCTGCGCGAATTGCACGTCCTTCGGAATATCGACCACAACCGGGCCGGGCCGGCCGCTGCGCGCGACGTGAAAGGCCTCGTGCAGCACGGAGGCGAGATCATCCACGCTGCTCACCAGCCAATTGTGCTTGGTGCACGAGCGCGTGATGCCCACCGTGTCGCATTCCTGAAAAGCATCGGTGCCGATCAGGTGCGTGGGCACCTGGCCGGTGATGACGACCATGGGAATGGAATCGAGCAGCGCATCGGCCAGCGGCGTCACCATATTGGTGGCGCCGGGGCCGGAGGTCACCAGCGCCACGCCCACCTTGCCGGTGGAGCGCGCATAGCCTTCGGCCGCATGGCCCGCGCCTTGTTCGTGGCGCACGAGGATGTGGCGCAGATCGTCGCTGGCGAACAGCGCGTCATAGATCGGCAGCACCGCGCCGCCCGGATAGCCGAACAGCGTGTCCACGCCCTGATCGCGCAGCGCCTGGATTACCATTTCCGCGCCCGTCATCGCCACGCCGACTTTTGCGGCCGGCCCGGGTTGATGCAGCTGGGCGAGGTTTGTGGAGGTCATGGCGTGCGATCCGTTACGAATTGGTCGGCTGTTTCAACCAGGCCATGCGCTCACGCAGCGCCTTGCCGGTCTTTTCGATCGGCTGCTCGTAATCTGAATTGAGCATGGCGGTGTAGCGTGGCTTGCCCGCTTGGTTTTCGAGGATCCAGTCACGCGCGAAATTGCCGGATTGGATATCCTTCAGCACCTCGCGCATGCGCGCGCGCGTTTCCTCGGTGATCACGCGCGGGCCGGAAACCACCGCGCCGTACTTGGCTGTTTCGGAGATGAAGTCGTGCATCTTGGAGATGCCGCCCTCGTAGAACAGGTCCACGATCAGCTTCAGCTCGTGCATGCATTCGAAGTACGCGACCTCGGGCTGGTATCCCGCTTCGATCAGCGTCTGATAGCCGGCGATCACCAATTCCTTGGCGCCGCCGCAGAGCACGGCCTGTTCGCCGAACAGATCGGTTTCGGTTTCTTCGGGGAAGGTGGTTTCGATCAGGCCGCCCGAGGCGCCGCCGATGCCTTTGGCGTAGCTCATCGCGTTGGCGCGGGCCTTGCCGGTGGCGTCTTGATGCACGGCGAACAGCGCCGGCACGCCGCGCCCGCGCACGAATTCGCGCCGCACCAGATCGCCGGGGCCCTTGGGCGCCACCAGCACCACATCCATATCCGCGCGCGGCTTCACGCGCCCGTAATGGATGGTGAAGCCGTGCGCGAAGAGGAGCGTGGCGCCCTTCTTCGCTTTCGGCGCGATGGTTTCGTTCCACACGCCTTCCTGCGCCATGTCCGGTGTCAGCACGGCGATCAGGTCCGCGCCTTCGACGGCGTTCTCGGGCTCGGCGGTGTCGATCTTGTCGGCGCGCGCGTGCGTCCAACCGCGGCCATCCTTGCGCACGCCGGCGACAACGTCATAGCCGCTGTCGCGCAGGTTCTGCGCGTGCGCGCGGCCTTGGCTGCCATAGCCGATGATGGCGATGCGCCTGTTGGCGAGCGCGTCTTCGGCGATGTCGTCGTTGGTGTAAACCGTGGTCATTTGATCAGGCCTTCTGAGCGATCGGCGTTTGCGCCGGCGGCGGGTTGGGGATGGTGACGGCGCCTTGCGACGCGGAAGCGACGAGGGCGGCGTATTTGGCGAACACGCCTTGCGGCGCGGGTTTTTGCGGCGGGTCGGCGCGGCGCGCCGAGAGATCGGCGCGCGTGCTGATAGAGCGCCCCGGCACGTCGATGGTAATGATGTCGCCCTCGCGCAGCAGCGCGACCGGGCCGCCGGCGGCCGCCTCTGGTGAAACATGGCCGGCGACGAAGCCGTACGAGGCGCCCGAGAAGCGCCCGTCCGTGATCAACGCGATGTTCTGGAAGCCGCGGCCTTTCAAGGCGGCGGTGACTTGCAGCATCTCGCGCATGCCGGGGCCGCCCTTGGGGCCTTCGTAGCGGATGACGATCACGTCGCCTTCCTTGATGGCGCCTTGCTGCACGGCGCCGAACGCCGCTTCTTCGCCGTCAAACACGCGCGCGGGGCCTTCAAAGCGCTCAATCGCGTGGCCGGCCAGTTTGATCACCGCGCCTTCGGGGGCGATGTTGCCATGGATAACGGCGTAGGAGCCGCGCGGGATTACGGGCGAGGCGAACGTGCGGACCACTTGCTGGCCGGGTGTCTCCACCGCTTCGCGCGCTTCTTCGTAGAGCGAGCGGCCAGAAACGGTGGGGGCGTCCGTGATCTTGCCGGCTTCCATCAGGCGATGCGCCATCACGCGCGTGCCGCCCGCGGCGAAGAGATCATGCGCCAGAAAGCGCCCGCCGGGCTTCAGATCGCAGATCACCGGCGCCTCGACGCACGCCTGATGGCAATCCTCGACGCCAAAATCCACGCCCGCTTCGGCGGCGATGGCCGTCAAGTGCAGCACCGCGTTGGTGGAGCCGCCGCTGGCGGAGGCCGAGCGCGCGGCGTTCATCAGCGACTCGCGCGTGATGAAGCGGCGCGCGTTGTGGCCGCGCCGCGTCAGTTCCACCGCGATGCGCCCGCAGCGTTCGGCTTCGGCCGGCTTATCGGGATGCACGGCCGGCACATCGTTCGCGCCCATGGGCGAGAGCCCCAGCATGGTCAGCGCCATCGCCATCGTGTTCGCGGTGAATTGGCCCCCGCACGCGCCCGCGCCCGGGCAGGCCGCGCTTTCGACCGCCTTCAGCTCTGCATCGTCGATCGTGCCGGCGCCGTGGGCGCCGATGGCTTCGAACACGTCTTGGATGGAAATGTCTTTGCCTGCATGGCGCCCCGCCATGATCGTGCCGCCGTAGAGCACGCAGCCGGGCAAATCCATCCGCGCCAGCGCCATGGCGGCGGCAGGAATGGTCTTATCGCAGCCAACGATGCACACCACGCCGTCGAGCTGATGGCCCTGCACGGCGAGTTCGATCGAATCCGCCACTACTTCGCGCGAGATCAGCGAGGCTTTCATGCCCGGCGTGCCCATCGAGATGCCGTCGGTGACGACGATGGTGTTGAAATCGATCGGCACGCCGCCCGCTTCGCGCACGCCGCGGCGCACATGCTCGGCGAGATCGCCCAGGTGCATGTTGCATGGCGTGACAGACGACCAGGTGTTCACCACCGCGATCAGCGGGCGCGCAAAATCGGCATCATCGAGCCCTGCGGCGCGCAGATAAGAGCGCGCGGCCGCGCGATTGGCACCGCTGGTGACGACACCGCTGCGCAGGGGCTTTGAGCCGTTGGGGGGAGGTTTGTTTGCCATCGGGGTCCGGTTGGGAACCGCGCACAACAAAAACCCCGCTGCCTTTTCCGGAGCGGGGTGGTGCTGTGTGCGATCCTGTTAAATCAGGGGCCGCTCAGCCACGCCGCGCCGGCGCTGCGAATAAGCGCCAGGCTAAGTACAGTAAGGAGCGATACGAGCGCGAGCGGCCGCGCATCGGCTGCGGCGATAGGCAAAGTGCGCGCGCGGGCGCCGGTGCGGCGGTTCAAAGACACGATTAATGCTCCCGCGCCGTTTAGAGCGAAATTTTGCGCGAAAGGCAACCGGAAAAGGCCTTTGGGGTGCAATTTCTCCTCGTTGATGCCTTTTTAGGCAGAGATTTGCGCCTCCTCCGCGGGCCGGACTCGGGGCATGCATATATAAAGTGCGACCGCGGCCGCCAGCGCCCCGCCGCTGAGCATCAGCGCCTGGTTATAATTCTGGGTCAGGTCATAGAGCCGGCCGTAGCCGAAAATGCCGAGGGCTGAGCCCATGATCGAGATGGTGAAGAACACCCCGTAGATCGTGTTGTAGGCGCGCAATCCAAACAGCCGCGAGACGAAATACGCCAGCACATCGCCTTCGGCGCCTTGCATCAACCCGATCAGCACCACGCACGCTGCTGCAAACACCAAAGTCGGCGCGGCGTTGAGCAAGAGCAGAAAGCCCGCCATCGCCGCCGCGGTGACAAGGGCTGCAATCCACTTCGCTTCCGTGCGATCGAACAGCCAGCCGATGCTAAGCCGCCCGGCGAACACAGAGAGCGCGTAGATCGAAACCAGCATCGCCACCGGCTCCCCGGTGAGGCCCTTGCTCGCCAGCAGCGGCGCGATTTGCGTCAGCACGCCGGTGGAGGCCGCGTTGACGATCAGCATGATCAGCGCGAGCGTCCAAAAGCTTGGCATGCGCGCCGCGCCGCGCAGCGTGACGCCTTCGGGCGGTGCATCTGAATCGACAGAGGCGCGCGATCCGATTGGCCCGCTGCGTATGCCCGCGAGCACGACAATGACGCCGATGATTCCGGTGATCGCCGCGAGCGTGAGATAGCCGGCCCGAAATCCGTGATCTGCGATGATATCGCTTAGCACGGGTGAAAGCGCGAACGTGGCGACGGAGAGCCCCGAAGCCATAACGCCCAGCGCAAGCCCGCGGCTCTGGTCAAACCAGCCATTCACCGCGCGCGAAAACACAAGGCTGGCCGAACCCGGCGCGGCCAGCGCCAGCAGCGTGACGCACGCCATGAATTGCCAAAGCTCGCCCGTCATCGAAGCGAGGCCCACATAAGCCAGCGCCACCAGCAGCAGGCAAACAATTGCGACACGCATCGCGCCCACGCGGTCCGCGATCATGCCAATAATGGGTGCGCTCAGCGCGCCGAATAGGCCGATCGCGGCCGCGCCGGCGATCTCGCCGCGGCTCCAGCCAAACGCATCTTCCAGCGGCGTAATAAAAAGACTCGAGACGTACTGGAAAAGCCCCGCGCCTACGCCCATGCCCACGAACGCTGCGCCCGCGACGCGCCAGCCGCGCCGCCATTCGCCCACTTCGTTTAGAGCTTGTCCCGTCATGCGCCCCTCCGTGCGATTTCCCTACACGAGCGGGCCGTCCCGGCAAGGGCTCAGCGGCGGGCGGCGATGATCTCCGTGAGCGCCTCGCGCAGCGCCGCCATTTCCTCGGGTGCGCCGATGGTGATGCGCAGTGCGTCGGGCATGGCGTAATTGGCCAACGCCCGCACCAGGATGCCGCGCGCCGCGAAGGCTTGCTCGATAGCTTGCGCATCGCCGATGCGCGCGGTGACGAAGTTTGCGGAAGGGGCGATCACCTCGAAGCCAAGTCCGGCCAGGAAGCGCGCGAGTTGCGCGCGGCCTTCGCGCGCATGGATGCGCGATTCTTCCAAGAACGCCTCGTCCGCCAACGCCGCCAGGGCGGCCGCTTGCGAGGGCGCGGGCACATTGAAGGGCAGGCGAATGCGGTTCAGCGCATCCGCCAGCGCCGGCGCGCCATAGCCCCAGCCTATGCGCAGCGCGGCCAGTCCGTAAATCTTGGAGAAAGT
>DAOMPU010000186.1:0-5722 GCA_035444925.1 Terricaulis sp.
GAGGGCGCGGGCGCGCCGTCGCGATAGGGAGAACGGATCGCGCGTCCTTCGGCATGCGCGGCCTCCCGCAGTTTCTCAACTTCCTCCGGCGTGGCGTAGCAGCGAAACGCGCCGCCGCGCGCGATCATCTCGCCCGCGATCTCCCGGTGCCGCTCGGCGCGGGCGAATTGGTAGGTGATCTCGCCGTCGTGCTGGAGATCGAGCCAGCTCAAGCCTTCCAGGATCGCCGCGATCGCTTCGGGCGTAGAGCGCGCCCGGTCCGTGTCCTCGATCCGCAGCAAATACTTCCCGCCCATCTTGCGGGCGAACAGCCAATTAAAAAGCGCCGTGCGCGCGCCCCCGATATGGAGGTAGCCTGTGGGGGAGGGGGCAAAGCGTGTGACGACGCTCATCGCGGATGTCGGGGCCTTTCACAAACGCGCGCGTGGTAGCACGGCGGGCGCGTTCTCTCCTAGCCGCGCGCTCCGCGATGTTTGGGCGCTGCAGCGGGATCGCTGGATTTTATGGCTGCCGGTGGCCGTGATCGCCGGGGCGGCGCTGTGGCTGCTCGCGGAGGTTGATCCCCCGGCGTGGGCGGGCATAGCGGCGCTGGCGGCCGGCGCCGGCGGCGCATTCGGATTTTCCGCCTGGCCCAGTCCGCGCCCGGACGGCTGGCCAGTGGCGTTGCGCCGCGCTTTGGCGGGCGCGGGCGCCCTGCTCGCGGGGTTTGGGCTGGGCGCGCTGGCGGCGCAGGCGCGCGTGGCGATTGTCGATACGCCTGCGTTTCCGGCCTTGGAGCAGGCGGTGGCCGTCGAAGGCTGGGTCGTCAGCATCGACTCAAGCGAAGCCGGCCAGCGGCTTCGCCTCTTGGTACGCAACGTCGAGGGCGTGGAGGGGCCGCCGCGCTATGTGCGCGTGGCCGTGCCTGCGGCGGGGCTGCTGGCGCCGGGGCGCGCGGCGCGCTGCCGAGCCATGCTCGGGCCGCCTTCGGGGCCGCTCGCGCCCGGCTCCTACGACTTCGCCCGCCGCGCCTGGTTCGAGCGGCTGGGCGCCACCGGGTTCGGGTTCGGCCGCTGCCGGCCGGCGGCGTTCGCCGGGCCGGAGGGCTGGCTGGATCGCCAGCGGCTTTGGCTCGCGGCGGCGCGCTATGATCTCTCGGGCGTCATTCAGCGCGCTGCGCCGGGGCGGGGCGGGGCGATCGCGGCCGCGCTCGTGACGGGCGATCGCTCGCCGATCGATGGACAGACCAATGAAGCGCTGTGGGCCTCGGGGCTCGGGCATTTGCTTTCGGTGTCGGGCATCCACATGGGCGTCGTCGGCGGATTGGTGTTCGCGGTGCTGCTTTGGACGCTTTCGCTGATCGGCCCGATTGCGTTGCGTTTTCCGGTCAAGAAGCTCGCGGCCGTCGGCGCGCTCGCGGCGTTGCTGGCGTATCTGATCATCTCAGGGTCGAGCGTGCCGGCGCTGCGCGCCTTCGTGATGGCGTGCGTCGCGTTCGGCGCCATTCTGCTCGACCGCCCCGCCATTTCGATGCGCGGTTTGGCGCTCGCCGCGTTGATCGTCACGCTGCTTTTTCCGGAAGCAGTGATTGAACCGGGCTTTCAAATGTCGTTCGCCGCCACCATGGCGCTGGTGGCGTTGTTCGAGATGATGAAGCGCGCGCCGCATGAGCCGGCGCTGCCCACGCCCGGCCCGCTGATCGGGATGATGCAGGCCAGCGTGCGCGGCATTGGCGGGGTGATCCTCATATCTTTAGTGGCCGGTCTCGCCACCGATCCGTTCGCGATCTACCATTTTCAGCGCTTCTCTGTTTACGCGCTGCCCGCCAATCTGATCGCCGCGCCCATCATGTCGTTTCTGGTCGCGCCGGCCGCCGCCGCGGCGGCCGTGCTGGGGCCGTTCGGCCTCGCCGATCCTGCGCTGGAATTGATGGCGAGCGCGCTCGATTTGGTCGCCGCGATTGGCGCGACCTTTGGCGGCCGGCCCGAAGCCGTGCGCGCGCTGCCTGTTCCGCCGGCGTCCGCGTTTTTGCTTTGTGTTTTCGCGATGCTCTGGGCCTGCCTCTGGCGCGGCGCGCTGCGCTGGCTTTCGCTTGCGCCTTTTGCGGCGGGGGTCGCGCTCTACGCCGCCGCGCCGCGGCCCGTTGTTGCGTTCGATGCGGAGTTGCGCGCCGTTTTCGTGCGTGCGGAAGCGCAGGGAGAGCCGTGGCGACTCATCGCGGGGCGCGGGCGCTCCACCTATGCGCGCGACCGGATCGGCCCGATGCTTGGGCTCGCCCCGGCGCGCACCGCGCGGCTGGGCGAGCCGGAGGGATGCGGCCCCGCGCTGTGCGCCGTGCCGCTGGCGGATGGCGCGGCGCTGATTGTTGTGCGTCAGGCCGAGGCGTTCGCCGATGCGTGCACGCCGCACGCACTGATCCTGAGCCGCCATCCTGCGCCCGCGGATTTTGAACTGAACTGCCGCCCGCGCGCGCTGCTCGCTGGCGATAGCCTAGCGCGCCTCGGCGGCGGGTTTGCGTATTCAAACGCTGAGCAGGGCGCACTCACCATCACCCGCGCCTTTGCGCCGGATGCGGCCCGCCCTTGGACGCGCCGCGCAGCGCCCGATGAAAGCTGACGCCTAGGCGTAGCGCCGGATCATCGCCACCAGCTTGCCCTGAATCGCCACGCGATCGGGGCCAAAGATGCGCGTTTCGTATGCCGGGTTGGCGGCTTCAAGCGCGATGGAATTGCCCCGCTTGCGCAGGCGCTTCAGCGTGGCTTCTTCGCTATCAATCAAAGCGACAACGATATCGCCGCTATCGGCGGCTTCCGTGCGCTTCAAGATGACGACATCGCCTTCAAGAATACCGGCGCCGATCATGGAATCGCCCTTGACCTCAAGCGCGTAATGATCGCCCGAGCCGAGCAATTCCGGCGGCGCCGCAACGCGGCCGATCTCGTTCTGCAACGCTTCAATCGGCACGCCCGCTGCAATGCGGCCCAGGATCGGCAACCCGAGCGCGTCCGCGCCGGCGAACTCACGCGCTTCGCTGACCACCGCCGGTTTGAACGCGCCGCGCCCTTTGGGCGGCGCCGCAGGAGCCGCCGAATCCGGCAGCTTGAGCACTTCGAGCGCGCGCGCCCGGTGGGGCAGGCGGCGCAGGAACCCGCGCTCTTCCAGCGCGGTGATCAGCCGATGGATGCCGGATTTGGAGGCGAGATCGAGCGCCTCCTTCATTTCGTCGAACGAGGGGGAGACCCCGGTCTCTTTGATCCGCTCGTGAATGTAGAGCAGCAATTCTTTTTGTTTCGCTGTCAGCATGACCTGGGACCAAATAGTGAACGATAAGCTGTTCTATATCCGTTCCGGGCGGGCGGTCAAGTCTAGTTTGGTTAAAGCCCGAGTAAGCGCCGCGTAGCCGCGGCCACGTCGTATTCGCGCATCAAACTTTCGCCTACGAGAAACGCGCGCGCGCCTGCGCTTTGCAAGCGGGAGACATCCGCGCGCGTGAAGATGCCGGACTCGGATACGAGCAGCACATCGCGCGGCGCCAAAGCGGCAAGGCGTTCGCTCACGCCGAGATCGGTTTCGAAGGTGGCCAGCGATCGGTTGTTCACGCCGATGAGACGTGCGCCGAGTTTGAGCGCGCGCGCCATCTCGGCCTCGTCGTGCACTTCGACCAGCGCGTCGAGGCCCCAGCGCTTTGCCTCCGCCATCAGATCGGCGGCCAGCGCATCATCGACAGCGGCCATGATGACGAGGATCGCGTCCGCGCCGTAGATGCGGCTCTCCAGCACTTGCCAGGGATCGACCAGGAAGTCCTTGCGCAGCGCGGGTAGCGGCGAAATCTGCTTCACGGCGGCGAGATATTCTTCAGAGCCCTGAAAGCTCGGCGCATCGGTCAGCACCGAAAGGCACGCCGCGCCGCCTTCGGCGTAGGCGCGCGCCAGCGCGGGCGGATCGAAGTCCGCGCGGATCAGGCCCTTCGATGGGCTCGCCTTCTTGATTTCGGCGATCAGCGCGGGACGATCAGTGCAGGCCGCGAGCGTTTCATGAAACGCGAGCGGCGAGGGCAGATCGTCGGAGAGCCGCTGCATTTCCGAAACCGAGCGCGCGTGTTTGCGCGCGGCCACTTCCTCGCGCTTGTAGGCGATGATGCGCTCCAGCACGTTCATGGCGCATCCGCCGTGATGGCGATCAGTTTTTCGAGCGCTGCCATGGCTGCGCCGCTATCGAGCGATTGCGCGGCCATCGCATGTGCTTCGATCACATCCCCGGCGCGATCGGCCGCGAACAGGGCGGCGGCGGCGTTGATCAGCACGGCGGCGCGGTGCCCGGGCCGGCCCGCGCCCTTGAGCAGCGCGCGCATTTCGGCGGCGTTTTCCTGCGCATCGCCACCGCGCAGATCGGGGTGAACGCCCGCTTCAAGGGAGGCGACTTGGCGCGTGATCGCCCCGTTGCTCAAGGTGGCCACGTGGTTGGCTTCCTTGCCGGCGGCGGAAAGCTCGTCCAGGCCGCCTGCGCCGTGCACGACGAGCGCTTTTTCGCAGCCCAGTTCCCGCAGCGCGCCGGCGACCGGCTCCACGAAATCGGCGCTGAACACGCCGACCAATTGCCGCGTCACGCCGGCGGGATTGGAAAGCGGGCCGAGCAGATTGAAGATCGTGCGCTTGCCCAGTTCGCGCCGCGCCAAGGCGACATGGCGCATTGCCGGATGATGATTTTGCGCGAACAGAAACGCCACGCCGGCTTCGCGCAGCGCACGCTCCAATGTCGGCGTATCGCCAGAGAGCTTGACGCCCAGCGCCTCGAGCACGTCCGCCGCGCCGCTTTTGGAGCTCATCGCGCGGTTGCCATGCTTGGCGACGGAAACACCGCAGCCGGCGACGACGAACGCAACGGCGGTCGAGATATTCAGCGTATGGGCGCCGTCCCCGCCGGTGCCGCAGACGTCGATCGCGCCTTCAGGCGCTGCGATGGGGCGCATGCGCGCCCGCAAACTGCGCGCGCCGCCCGCGATCCAAAGCGGATCGCCCATAAGCGGCAGGGTGAGCGTAAGAAAGCGCTTGATATCTTCATGCGCCGCGAGGCCGTCCATGATGGCGGCGAAGGCCGCGTCGATTTCCGCCGGCGCCAAGGTCTGGCCGGCGGAAATTGCGTCGTTGTAGGGCGCGAGGCTCATTTGAGCCCCGCTGCCGCGAGGAAATTGCCGACGATGGCGTGGCCGTGCTCGCTGGCGATCGACTCGGGATGAAATTGCACGCCAAACACTGGGCGCGTCTTATGTGATAGCCCCATGATTTCGCCATCGGCGGTTTCGGCGTCGATGTTGAGGCAATCGGGAAAGCTGGCGCGCCTGACCGCGAGCGAATGATAGCGCGTGGCGCGAAAGGGGGAGGGCAAGCCGCGGAAAAGACCGCCGCCGCGATGCGTCACCTCGCTCACCTTGCCGTGCATGATCTCTTGCGCGCGCACCACCTCGCCGCCGAAGGCTTGGCCCATGGCCTGATGCCCCAGGCACACGCCGAGGATCGGTAGCGTCTGCGGCGCCGCGGCGAGCAAGGGCAGGCAAATGCCAGCCTCGTTCGGCGTGCAGGGGCCAGGCGAAAGGATGACAGCGCGCGCTTTGCGGCCCAGCGCCTCCTGCACGCTCAGCGCGTCATTGCGCACGACCGTGGCGGGCACGCCAAAATCTTCAACGTAATGAACGAGATTATAGACGAAACTGTCGTAATTATCGATGACGAGGATCATGGGGCCC
>DAOMPU010000187.1:0-5718 GCA_035444925.1 Terricaulis sp.
ATCAACCCGGAGAACGCCCAGCAGGCGCTGGCGTCGCTGCGTGGCAGCGGCATCAACCTGGTGTACGAAGTGGCCATCCTGGCGGCCTGCTCGGGGGTGACGGGCTGTGCGACCTGGATCAGGCTCTTGGCGCCGCGCATCTCCTCGGGCGTCTCGCAGGAGGCGAGCGCGAGGACGGCCGCGGCGGCCGAGACGAGGAACACACCCTGTGCGCGCCGATCGGGCATGAGTGAGGATGATACAGGGCGGGCCGAGCGGGGTCAGAGCGGGTCGAACGGCCCCGGCTCGGAGCGGAGAGCCATCGGGGGCCTGAGAATCTCCTGCATCACGAACGCGCTCCTCCAGCCCTGGGGCGTCATCGGGAGCGCGAGGGTGGAGATCGGGCGACGCGGTGCGGGTTGGTCCGAATGCCCAGGGGCCTGGGGAGTGGATGCAGCGGGCCTCTTCGGGGCTGGTTTCGCGGCCGCGGCCCGCTGGCGTGCGGCCTCGGCGAGGTGGGTCTGCTGTGTTCGGCGCACGGACTCGGCGGCATCGGCGGTGCGACGCGCGGCACGCTGCGCCTCCTGCTGCTGAGGCGTGGCGACACGGACGGTGTGCGGTGGGCGCGCCGACTGCGCCCGGGAGGGCGCCGGCGCGATCACAGGGACGCGCTGCTGCGCTGGTGTGCGCTGTGCCGGCACACGCTGCGTCGGGGGCGCGGCTGTCGGCTGAGGCCTCTGCGGCGCGGTGCGCCGCTGCTGGGCCTCGGCCTGGCGGCGGCGCAGCGCGTCCTCGCCGGTGGCGGCCAGCCAAGCAGCGATTTGCTCATAGGGCGCGCGGACGCCGCCCTCCTTCGTCCGCATCTCGTCAAACATCTGGCCGCGAGGCTAGCCCACTGAATCGGCTGGGCGAATAGCGAAAACGGGCCTGAAGGCTCCCGGCGCCCATTTTTGTGGCGCCGGGCCGCAAGCAGGGCGTTTGCCGGGATGGAAGCGGAGGTCCATATCGGGGCGATGAGCCAGCCTCTCCGCATCCTCGGCATCGCCGGGAGCCTCCGCAAAGCCTCCTACAACCGCGCCCTGCTGCGCGCGGCCATCGATCTCGCGCCCGAAGGCATGAGCCTGACCAGTTTCGATCTCGATGACGTGCCGCTTTATAATGGCGACGTGGAAGCGGGCGGCGATCCGCCCGGCGTGGCCGCCATGAAGCAAGCCATCGCGGGTGCGGACGGGGTGCTGTTCGTGACGCCGGAGTATAATCACGGCGTGCCCGGCGTGATGAAAAACGCGCTCGATTGGGCCTCGCGCCCGCCGCGCGGCGCCGCTTTGGGCGCCAAGCCCGTCGGCATTATCGGCGCCTCGCCCGGCATGACGGGCTCCGCGCGCGGGCAAAGCCAATTGCGCCAGGCGTTCGAGTTCACCAACTCATTCTGCATGCCGCAGCCTGAAATCCTGGTGTACCGCGCGCACGAAAAGTTCGACGAGAACGGCGCGCTGACGGATGAGACGACCAAGAAATATCTCGTCCGCTATCTGGAAGCGCTGCGCCAATGGGTTCTGCGCTTCACGTGAGCACCGCGCGCGAGGACGCCGCGCTGATTACGCGGAGCCTCGAAGCCGCGGCTGAACGCGGCGGCGATCTGACGCCGGCGGTCTATGCGCGCCTGTTTCGCCAACGGCCCGAGCTGGAAGCCCTGTTCGTGATGGATACGGACGGGGCAGTCCGCGGCGAGATGCTCGCGCGCGTGTTCGACGCGATCCTGGATTTCATCGGCGAGCGCAAATACGCGCACAATCTGATCGGCGCGGAAGCGACCAACCATGATGGCTACAACGTCCCGCGTGAGGCGTTCGCGCTGTTTTTCGCGGTGGTGATGGAAACCGTGCGCGAGGCCTGCGGTGCAGCCTGGACGGCCGAAATGGAAGCGCCATGGCGGCGCCTGCTCGCCGCCCTTGGCGGCTATATCGAAGCGGAATGATCCCCCGCGCTTGACCGCACGCGCATCCCGCTCCAATCCAAAAGCCCATGAAGATTCTGATTGTCGGCTCGGGCGGGCGTGAGCATGCGCTGGGGTGGAAGCTGGCGCAAAGCCCGCTGGTTTCCGAGATCATCGCCGCGCCGGGCAATCCAGGCCTGGCCGAGATCGGCCGCTGCATCGCGATCAAAGCCGACGACGTGCGCGAACTGGCGGCGCTGGCGGCGCGCGAACAGGTTGGGCTGGTGGTGATCGGGCCGGAAGCGGCGGCGGTGGCGGGGCTGGCCGATGCGCTGAGCACGCTCGGCATACCGTGCTTTGGCCCCAGCAAAGCCGCCGCCGAGCTCGAAGGCTCCAAGGCCTTCATGAAAGACTTTTGCCAGCGTCACGGCGTGCCCACCGCCGGCTACAAAGTGTTCGACGACGCGATCCGCGCCAAGGCGTATCTGGGCGATCGCGAGCCGCCGTTCGTGATCAAGGCGGACGGGCTCGCCGCCGGCAAAGGCGTCATCATCGCCGAGACGCGCCGCGAAGCGGATGAAGCGATCGACCAAGTGCTGTTCCTGCGCAAATTCGGCACGGCCGGCCAGCGCATCGTGATCGAGGATTTTCTGCCGGGCGAAGAAGCCAGCTTCTTTGCGCTGTGCGACGGGGAAACCGCGATCCCGCTGATCGCCGCGCAAGACCACAAGCGCGCTTATGATGGCGATAAAGGCCCCAATACCGGCGGCATGGGCGCCTATTCGCCCGCGCCGATTTTCACCGACGCGGTGCGTGACGCAACCATGGAGCAGATCATCCTGCCCACGCTGCGCGGCATGAAGGCCGAAGGGCGGCCTTTCGTAGGCGTCTTGTTCGCAGGGCTGATGATCACGCCGACGGGGCCGAAGCTGATCGAGTTCAACGTGCGCTTCGGCGACCCCGAATGCCAGGTGCTGATGCGGCGTCTCCGTAGCGATTTTGCGCCCGTGCTGCTGGCGGCGGCGAAAGGCGATTTGGCCAGCGCGCCGGCGCTCGAATGGGAAGAACATCCGGCAGTGGCCGTGGTGTTCGCCGCGCAGGGCTATCCCGATGAGCCGCTGAAAGGCTCCATCATCCGCGGCGTGAAAGAAGCGAACGCGGCCGAGGACGTGGTGGTGTTTCACGCCGGCACGCGCGAGGATGCGGACGGCACGCTGCGCGCAGACGGCGGCCGCGTGCTGAACGTGACCGCCACCGGCGCGGATTTGAAGCAAGCCATCGCCCGCGCCTATGCGGGCGTGGATCAGATCGACTGGCCCGGCGGATTCTGCCGCCGCGACATCGGCTGGCGGGCGCTGGGCTGACGCGGCGGCGCACGCGTGCTATATTGGCGCTATGGCCGATGACGTGACCCATATCAGCGTTTTGCCGGACGAGGTCATTCTCGAGGAGCGCGCCCGCGCGGCTGGCGTTGACTTGGACTCGCTCCCGTATCTCACGCGCCGGGCACGCCTGCGCGACTTCCGAACCGCCGAAGAACAAAGCGCGCTCAACGCCAAATTCAAGGCGGAGATAGAAGAGGACGTCCGCCTCTACAATGACCGGTTCGAAAAGCACGGCATCTGGAACGCGAAATTCCGGGGATGGTGAGCAAGCAGTTTCAAGTGTTTCGGAATCCATATCCCGAGAGCGCTGAAGCCTCGCCCTACTTCGTGGTCATGCAATCGGATCGGTTTGACCGCTACGCCTCAGTTGTGGTGGCGCCCTTGGTGGCGAGCCACGCAACCGCCAAGGCGCGCTTGTTTCACCCCAGGTTCGAGATCGAAGGGAGCGAGTACGCCATTGACATGCTCCAGATCGGAGCCATGCCGCGACGCGATCTTGGCGCACCCGTCGCCACGCTTGACCGCTACAGGGTGATCGACGCCTATGACGCCCTCATCAGTGGCGCCTGGAGCTGACATGACCAACGACCTCCACGAACAATTCAAGGGTGTAAAACCCGTCGAAGAGCGCCACCGCCTGGACGAGGCCGCGCTGACGGCCTGGATGACGGCCAATGTGGAAGGCTTCGCCGGCCCGCTGACGATCAACCAGTTCAAAGGCGGGCAATCGAACCCGACCTATCAGGTGGTCACCCCCAGCAAGAAATACGTGCTGCGCAAGAAGCCGGGCGGCAAGCTTTTGCCCTCCGCGCATGCGGTGGATCGCGAATTCAAAGTGATCTCGGCGCTTTATCCCACCGGCTTCCCGGTCGCGCGCCCGTATGCGCTTTGCACCGACGACAGCGTGCTGGGCTCGATGTTCTACGTGATGGACATGGTGGAAGGGCGCGTCTTGTGGGACGGCTCGCTCAAGGATTTGCCCAAGGGCGAGCGGCGCGCGGTGTATGAAAACAAGATCGCCACTTTGGCGAAGCTGCACATGACCGATCACGAGAAGATCGGCCTCTCCGATTACGGCAAGCCCGGCAATTATTTCACGCGCCAGATCGATCGCTGGAGCAAGCAATATCGGCTCAGCGAAACCGATAAGCGGCCCAAGATGGACAAGCTGATCGACTGGCTGCCGCAAACCATCCCGCCGGGCGAGCGCACCTCCATCGTGCACGGCGATTATCGGCTCGACAATCTGATCCTGCACGAAAGCGAGCCGCGCGTGATCGCGGTGCTGGATTGGGAGCTTTCAACGCTGGGCGATCCGCTGGGCGATTTCACCTATTATCTGATGAGCTGGGCGATGCCGAGCGATGGCCGCGCGGGCCTGGGCGGGCTTGATCTCAAAGAACTCGGCATTCCCTCGCTTGAGGAAACCGTGGCGCTCTATTGCGCGCAAACCGGGCGCGACGGGATCGCTTCGCTCGATTGGTATTTCGCCTACAACGCGTTCCGCCTCGCCTGCATTCTGCAAGGCATCGCCGGGCGCGTGCGCGACGGCACGGCCGCCAGCGCGCACGCCACGCAAATGATCCAGCGCATCGGCCCGCTTGTGGATGCCGCCTATATGTACGCCGAACGCGCGGGGCTCAAATGAACCCGCGCCAGCGCGACCTTTTCCTCTGGGCTTGGTCGCGCCGGCGCAAACCGGGGCGCGCGGCGATCGCGTTGCGCGGGCTGATGATCGGCGTTCTGGGCGGGGTGCTGTTCACGCTGATCATGTCGCCTGGCGCGCCTGGGGGCGTCGCCAATTATGATGTCGCCGGACGCCTGTTCGGCGCGATTGGCGAGCATTGGCGCATGCTTTTGCTGGCTGTGCCGGCGTTCGGCTTCATCGGCTGGATGGGCGCGGACCGCATCTTCGTGCAGCAAGAACGCATGTATCAGGCGATGCTGAAGCAAGGCGCGAAGCCGCCGGAACAAAAGCCGGTGATGCGGCTCGCCGATCGCGGCCCGGCGATCGCCGTGGGCGTGGCCTTCGTGCTGATCGCCGGCTTCATCGTCACGCTGATCGTGATGGCGGGCGCGGGCGCACTATGAACCCCAAGCAAGCACAGAATTTCCTCTACGAATGGGGCAAGCGGCGCGAAGGCGGGCTTGGCAAAGTGCTGCTGCTGGGCGCTGGGATCGGCGCGGCGGGCGGGCTTTTGTTTGGCGTGCTGTTCTGGGCGGCCTCGCCCAATCTTTCGCTGAACGAGGACGAGATCGCGCCGTTTCTGCTGGTTTACGCGCGCGCGGTCGGGCCGACCGTGTTCCTGTTCACGCTGGCGCTGCCGGCATTTGCGGGCCTGGGCGCATTCTTGGCGTTCTATGCCTGGCGCATGATGGAGGGCCGCTATCACGGCCTGATCGATGCCGGCGTGCGCC
>DAOMPU010000188.1:0-5711 GCA_035444925.1 Terricaulis sp.
CGATCTTCCCAGGGAAAATCAAACAGCGTCGCCAGCATTTGCGTGGTCAGCTCGATCGAGATTTTATCAACCCAATTGAACACCTCCCCGCGCGGCACAGAATCCAGCAGGCCCGCCGCCCGCTCGCGGATGATCGGCTCCAGATGCGCCAGATGGTTCGGCGCCACGATCGGCGACACGGTCTTGCGCTGCACGTCGTGCTTGGGCGGATCCATGGCGATGAACATCGGCAGCGGGAAATCTTCTTCCGGATCGAACAGCACGATCGACGGCTCGGAAGAGAAGCGCTGGTGATCGGTATCGACCGCCATGATGTCATTGTATTTCGTGACCGACCAATACGGCCCGTTCAGGCTGTCGGGGCAATAATGCACCGGGTCTTGTTTGCGCAGCCGCTCGAAGAACGGCCAGATCGTGTTATCGCGGAAGCGCTCGCCGCGGCTCATATCGAGCGTGGAGAGATCGGTGGTCCAGGCGTTTTCGTTGGGATCGTAGTCGAACACGAAATCCGGATTGTGCCGGCCGACATAATCGGAATTGGCCATCGCGATGCTCCCGTCTTTTCTGCGAAGACACCAAATTTTTACGCCGGAGTCACGCCTCCCGCTACGGCGCCCCGCATGGCGCGCCTAAACCTGGCGCAGCGCCCCGCCCTGCACTTCGAAATGCTGCGCGCGCGCGCCGAACGCCTCAAACAGATTTGCGTCGGTGCCGGTGAGCCAGGCTTGGCCGGGATTGGCGAGCAATTCCTCAAACAACGCCGCGCGGCGCACCGAATCCAGATGCGCCGCCGCTTCGTCGATCAGCAGCAGCGAGGCGCCCGCGCCGGGGTCATCCGCCAGCGCGCGCGCCTGCGCCAGCGTAACGCCCAGCAGCAGCGCCTTTTGCTCGCCGGTGGAGCATTGGTCGGCGTCCATATCCTTGGCGGCGTGGCGTGCTTTCAAATCGCTGCGGTGCGGGCCATCGAGCGCGCGGCCCGCGCCTGCATCGCGCCCGCGCACATCGGCCAGCAACTCGGCGAAATCTTCCTCCACGTCCGCGCTCTTGGCGCCCGCCTCGAAGCGCGCTTCGAGCAAGCCTTCAAGCGCGAGGATTGCTTTGGGAAACGCGCCGTCGGGCCGCGCATCGATCGCTTGCTGCAAACGCGCCAAGGTTTCCACCCGCGCCGCCGCGATCGCCGCGCCGTGCGCGGACATTTCCCGCTCTAGCCCGGCCAGCCACGCATTGTCGAAATTGCGATCGCTCAACAGCTTTTGCCGTTCGCGCATCGCGCGTTCGTAGGCGGCGGCGGCGTGGCCGTGCTCACTGGCGCGCGCCAGCGTCAGCCGATCGAAGAAGCGGCGCCGATCGCCCGCCGGGCCGGACCAGAGCCGATCCATCGCCGGCGTCAGCCACGTCATGCGCGCCGCATCGCCCAAGTCCGACGCCGTGGCAGGCATGCCGTCGCGCCGCATCGCGCGCTTGACGCCGCCTTCGGGCGTGCGCTCGGCGCCGATGCCGAGTGCAATCTCATCGCCATCGCGGCTGGCGCGCGCCGACACCGCCCACAATTGCGGGCGATCCTCCCCGCCTCCGCGCGCAAGCTCGATCACGCTGGCGCTGCGCAAGCCGCGGCCCGGCGCCAGCATGGTGAGCGCTTCGATGATATTGGTTTTTCCCGCGCCGTTCGGCCCGAACAGGCACACAGGCCGCGCATCCAGCTCCATCTGCAAAGCGGCGTGGTTTCGGAATTCGGTGAGCGCCAAGCGCGAGACGTAGAGGCTATGGCTCATGCGCCCCCCTCTCACCCTCGCAGGGTGGCGCAGAGTGCTTGTTCATTACACCCGCAGCGGCATCAGCACGTAGAGCGCCTGCTCATCGGCCTCGTCGCGCACCAGGGTGGGCGAGCCTGAATCCGCCAATTCAAACACCGCGTTCTGGCCTTCGATCTGGCCGGCCACATCGAGCAGATAACGCGCGTTGAAGCCGATCTCGAGGCCGTCGTCCTGATACTCGGCCGGCAAATCTTCGGTGGCGACGCCCGCATCGGGGTTGTTCACCGTCAGCGTGATCTTGTCCTTCTCGAGCGCGAGGCGCACCGAACGCGAGCGCTCGGCCGAAACCGTCGCCACCCGGTCCACCGCTTCGGCGAAGGCTTTGTTATCGACCTTGAGCTTCTTTGCGTTCCCCTTCGGGATCACACGCGCATATTCGGGGAACGAGCCGTCGATCAGCTTCGAAGTCAGCACCGCGTCCGACAGCGCGAAGCGGATTTTCTGCGGCGAAACGGAAATTTCGACCAAATCCGTCGCGTCATCCAACAGGCGCTTCAGCTCGTTGATGGTTTTGCGCGGCACGATCACGCCCGGCATCCCGGCCGCGCCCTTGGGCGCATTCGCATCGGCCAGCGCGAGGCGGTGCCCGTCCGTCGCCACGGCGCGGAGCTTGGCGCCGTCCTGCTCGACCGTATGGAAGAAAATGCCGTTCAGATAATAGCGCGTCTCTTCCGTCGAGATCGCGAAGCGGGTTTTATCGACCAAACGGCCAAGCTCGGTCGGCTCGACCTCAAACTTGGTTTCAAACCCGTCCGACGGCATGGATGGGAAATCGCCCGCGGGCAGGATCGGCAGATGCAGGCGCGACTTGCCGGCGGAGATGAACAGGCGCGGGTCATCGCCCGGCACGTCAAACTTCACGGCCGAGCCATCGGGCAGCTTGCGCACGAAATCATAGAGATAATTCGCCGGCGCCGTGGTTTGCCCGGCGCGCTCCACCTCGGCGGGGGCCTGCTCTGAAATCTCAATATCGAGATCGGTGGCGACCAGCTTCAGGTGATCGCCCTGGGCCTGCAGCAGCACGTTGGAGAGGATCGGAATCGTGTTGCGGCGTTCGACGACGCTTTGCACGTGATTGAGCGCCTTCAAGAGCGCCGCGCGCTCGATCGTCAGCCGCATGTTCCGATCCTTGCCGCCCGCCCCGCGGGCAAAAAAACACCCCCCGCTGGCGGCGCTGAGTCGCCGCTCGCGGGGGGTGCGAACCTAGCAGATGCCGCGCGAAGCCCAAGCCCTATGTTCGTCATTCCGGGACGCGCGGAGCGCGGGCCCGGAACCCAGGGGCGGAGCCCAAGGCGCCTCGTCATCCCCTGGATTCGAGGCTCAATGCTCCGCATTGCCCTGGAATGACGACGACGCGCGCCCGCGGGCTTGAACCTAGGGCTCGCGCCGAATGGCGCGGATGATGGTGTCGATTTCGGCCATCAGGGCCGCGTCCTTGCCGGCCAGCTCGGCGATGCGGTCGCGCGCGTACATGATGGTGGTGTGGTCGAAGCCGCCGAAGCGCTGGCCGATATCGGGCAGCGAGGCCTGCGTCAGCCGGCAGGCGAGATACATCGCCACCTGGCGCGGGCGGGCGATCGCGTGGCGGCGCGTGCGCGCCAGCAATTGCGGCACGTTCATGCCGTAATGGCGCGCCACAACTTTCTGCACCACTTGGACGGTGACCCGCCGTTCAGCGGAATCCGCGAATTTGTTTTGCAGGGCTTGGGCGGCGGCGTCGAGCGTCACTTCGGTTCCTCCGGAAACTTTCCATTCAATGAGCAATTGGCAGAGCGCGCCGTCAAGGTCGCGGCCACTGCCGGTGATGCGCTCTGCGATCATGTCGAGCGCGTCGGGCGCCACGGAGAAGCCCGGGCAGACGCGCGCATGGTGCGCTAAACGCATATCCAGAATACGACGCCTGAGCAGCGTGTCGGATTCTAAAATTTCTGTAGCGGCCGCGCCTTTCAGCTTGGCGCGCAGCGTATCGTCAAGGCCCGCGAGCCCTTCTGCGCCATGATTGGCCGCCAGCACGACGACGCCGCCGCGGCGGGTCACTTCGTGGATCGTATCGAACGCTTCCTCTTCGGTGGCCTTCTTGCCGCACAGGCGGTGGAAGTCATCGATGATGAGCACGTCCGGCGCGCGCACGCGCTCTTTGAAGCTCGCGGAATCGCGGCGCTGCAGCGCGCTCTGGAATTGCTCAAGGAAATCTTGCCCCGTCACCATCAGCACGTCGCGCCCGCTATGGGTCTCGACCGCGTGGCGGATGCTGGCGAGCAGATGCGTCTTGCCGCGGCCGGGCGCGGAATGCACCAGCCACACCGGGAACGGCGATTGGCCAGCCGCGATCATTTCCGCCACCGCGTAGGCGCGCTGGTTGGAGCCGTCGGCGCAGAAATTGTCGAACCGCATCGGCGCGTAGCGCGCCTGAGGCGCCGGACGCACCTCCTCGATGCGCGCCGTGGCCAGCGCCCGGACATCGTCCGGAATTTCGTGTTCTAGGAGAATTTCGACCCGATCAACGTGCGGGCAATGCGCCTGGATCAAAGCTTCCAGCCGATGCAGCACCAATTCGCGCAAGCGCTCCTGCGCCACCCTCGAATTGGTCTTGAACAGCAGAGCGCCGTTCCACTCCGCGACCAGCGTCAGACCTTCGATGTAGGTTCCGAAAAATTCCGCCCCGCGCTCCCTTTGGAGCTCTTTTCGGGCCAGTTCGTACGCGAACGCAGCCCCTGGGCCCGCCGAATCCCGGCGAGCCGATTCCTTGCCCTGATCCATGAGCCAACCCCTTGCTCATTTGCCCCGCGGCGGGCGCACTTTTCCCGTTCGCGCCGAAAGCGATTTTCGGCCCGATGCTGCCCAGCATCAGAAGTCACGAGGGACTTATTCGAACAGGCGAGACGCGCTCACCGATGAGGGGAAACGATGCGCTGAGCCAACGATGAAATCAAGCGCTTAAAAGACACCCAATATTAAGAATCCACAACTCTTTGTAATCTTAATATTTTCAATGAGTTACGGGTCAATGAGGGTGTTTGTAGAACGGTCGTGTACGGACGAGTTTAAACCCCGCCGCAGCGCCCGTGTCATCAAACTGAAATGTGTGAAAATGCTGACTTTTGCGCCGCCGAAACGGCCTCGCCCAGCAGGCGTAAATTCGCTTATTTTTTTGCCGAAAGGGCCGCCACGCGCTTGGAGAGGCGCGACACTTTGCGGCTGGCCAGATTCTTGTGCACCACGCCCTTGCCGGCGGCCTTCATCGTCTTCGATTCGGCGGCTTTCAGCGCTTCCTTGGCCTTCTTTTCGTCCCCGGCGGCGATCGCGTCCTCGACGGCGCGCCACGTGGTCCGCATGCCCGTGCGCCGCGACTTGTTGACCGCCGTGCGGCGGGCGATGACGCGGGTGGCCTTCTTTGCGGACTTCGTATTCGCCATGGGGAGGTATTCCAGCCTGTGTAAATTTCGGAGACGAAGCGCGGGGCTATAGCGCCGGGCGGCGCGCGCGTCAAACCTCAGCGATGCTTAAATTCGGGGGGCCGCTTTGCGATAAAGGCCGCCATCCCCTCTTTCTGATCTTCGGTGGCGAAAAGCCCGTAGAACAAGCGCCGTTCGAGCTTCAAACCTTCGTTCAGGCTGGTTTCGAACGCGGCGTTGACGCCCTCTTTGTTGGCGATTGCGGCGAGCTGGCCGAAGCCGGCGATCTTCTTGGCTGCGGCCAGCGTTTCTTCCATCAGCTTTTCGTTAGCCACGATGCGCGCCACCAGGCCGCAGCGCTCGGCTTCCGCCGCATCCATCATGCGCCCGGTGAGGCACAGGTCCATCGCCTTAGCCTTGCCGACGCTGCGCGTCAGCCGCTGTGAGCCGCCCCAGGACGGCATCACGCCCAGCGTGATTTCCGGCTGGCCGAACTTGGCGT
>DAOMPU010000189.1:0-5695 GCA_035444925.1 Terricaulis sp.
ACCGCGGCTATTTCGTGCGCCCCACCGTGTTCGCGGACGTGACGCCGCAAATGACCATCGCGCGCGAAGAAATCTTTGGTCCGGTGCTTTCCATCCTCCCCTACGAGGACGAGGAAGACGCCATCCGCATCGCCAACGACACTCCGTATGGCCTCGCTGCTTACGTGCAGGGCTCCGAAGAACGCGCCCGCGCCGTGGCCAAGCGCCTGCGCGCCGGCAACGTCCACCTCAATGGCGCCAGCCCCAACATGGCCGTGCCGTTTGGCGGCTATAAGCAATCGGGCAATGGCCGCGAATGGGGCAAGTACGGCCTCGAGGAATTCCTCGAAGTCAAAGCCGTCACCGGCTGGGGCGAATAGCTAACGGCGCCTAAACGCCGCTTTCACCGCACCTTAGGCATAATCAGCCAAGGTGCGGTGATGAGCACCAACGCCCCCTTCGGCGAAGCCTTCGACGCGATCGATCTGGCCGCCACGCGCGCCGATCGCCACGCCATCGAGCGCGCCATGGCGCATGTCGCCCCCGCGGAAGCGCCAGGTTTTTATCTGCTTGACGATGCGGGCGGGCGCTTCGTGGTGGACCGCGCGCTCGGCGTGGTCTCGCTGCGCGACGAGAGCATTCTCGAGGCCGAACGCAACAGCGTCCACGCCGCGCGCCTGCGTGTGGTGGAGCCTTCGGGCGCCTGCTACGAAATGGAAATGAAGCTGCGCCTCACCGGGCGCGTGCCGAAAATGGTGGGCGCGGAAGACATCGACTTCCTCGCCGGCGCGCCCGCGATCGATGCGCCGCCCGCCAGCGCCGCGCCGCGCGCGATCAGCTGGAGCGCCTATGCGGCGTTCGCCCCCGAAGGCGCGCCGCAGGCGATCAACGACGAAGCCCGCTTCGGCCGCGCCGTCGCACAGGCGGTTCCGCCCGCCGCCGCGGGCCCCTACCGGCTGCATCTTTTCACGCCGCTGCCGCCGCACGCGGAAAAGAGCGCGATCTGGTCGCTGTAAAAGGCAAAATCGTGCGCCTCGCCGCGCACCCATTGAAAATTCGCGCGCACCAGCCGAGAACGGGCGAAACTTGTTCTCGGGAGGCCCCTCGTGGCGGAAAAGAAATGGCGCAAGCGCACGCTCGGCAATCGCCCGCTGAAGCCTGAAACCATGATGATGGGCTACGGCTATGACCCGATGCTCTCGGAAGGCTCGCTGAAGCCGCCGCAATTCCAAACCTCCACCTTCGTGTTCAAGAGCGCTCAGGACGGCAAGGATTTCTTCGCCGCCATCCAGGGCCGGCGCAAACTCGGCCCCGATGAAGAGCCGGGCCTGATCTATTCGCGCTTCAACAATCCCAACCTCGAAGTGCTGGAGGATCGCCTCGCGCTTTGGGACGAGGCGGAGGCTTCGCTGGCTTTCGGCTCCGGCATGTCGGCGATCTCGACCGCGCTTTGGGCTTACTTACGCCCCGGCGACATCGTGCTGCAGAGCCGCCCGATCTATGGCGGCACCGAAACTCTGATCCACTCGATCCTGCCCGAGTTCGACATCACGCAGATCGGTTTCGGCATCGAAGAAGGCAACGAGGCGATGTTCGCCGCGGCCGAGGAAGCCAAGAAGCAAATCAAATCCGGCGCGCGCAAGCGCGTGGGCGCCATCTTCCTCGAAACGCCGGCCAACCCCACCAACGGCCTCGCCGACATCGCCGCCGCGCGGCAAATGTCCGAAGACCTCGCCATGGGCGGGCCGCGCCCGCCGGTGATCGTCGATAACACCATGCTCGGCCCGATCTTCTCCACCCCGCTCGCGCATGGGGCCGACATCGTGGTGATGTCGCTGACCAAATATGTCGGCGGCCACTCGGATCTGATCGCGGGCAGCGCATCGGGGACTAAAGCGATGCTGGCGCCGGTGCGGCGCATGCGCTCCACGCTCGGCACCATGGCCGATCCGCACACGGCGTGGCTGCTGATGCGTTCGCTCGAAACGCTGAAGCTGCGCATGGATGCGGGCGCGGCCAGCGCCAAGCGCGTCGCGGAATTTCTGCGCGACCACCCCAAGATCGATAATGTCTGGTATCTCGACTTCCTGCCGAAAGATCACCCCGATCGCGCGCTGCACGAAAAGCAAAACAAAAGCGCAGGCTCAACCTTCTCGTTCGAGGTGAAGGGCGGCGAAGCGCCGGCGTTCAAGGTTTTGGATCGCCTGCAGGTGATCAAGCTCGCAGTCAGCCTCGGCGGCACCGAAACGCTCGCCTCGCACCCCGCCGCGATGACCCATTCGGGCATGCCGGCCGACGAACTCGCCAGCTTCTCGATCACGCCGGGCCTCATCCGCATCTCAATCGGCATCGAAGACACCGACGATATCATCGCCGATCTGGCGCAAGCGCTGGACGGCGTTTAGCGCGCCGGCTCCTCCTGGATCGAGCGCAGGTAGGCGATCAACGCATCCGCACCCTGCGGGTTGAACTGGAAGTCCGGCATGCGGTGCGTCACCTGGATGCCGGCGATCAATTCGTCCTCCAGCACATCGGCGCGGTAACGCGAAAGCAAGGTGCGGAACGCCGGCGCGTCAGCGAGCGGGCTTTCGCCATAATCGCCTACGCTGTGGCAAGCCGCGCATTGGGCCTCCGCAATGTCGCGCCCATCTCGCGCAAGCGCCGCCTGGGTCGGCTCTTGCATTTGCGTCGGCGGCGCGGCGCACGCGCCAAGCGCCAAAGCCAGCATCACAAAACTGAAACGAAGCATGCGAACCCTCCTTTGCTTGGCTTAGCACGGATCGGCGCGCATATCTAAAGCATGGCGATTCCCCAACGCGCACCCGATTCAGCAGTTCTAGAGGCGCAAACTGCTTTGGACGACCGCACGCCGGTCGTGTTCGTCACTGGGCGCGCGGGCACCGGCAAAAGCCATTTCGTCCGTTCGCTGGTGGAAGCCGATCCGGGCTTTCCGCAAGCGCTGCTGGCGCCTACGGGGCTGGCCGCCATGAATATTGGCGGGCAAACGGTGCATTCGTTTTTCGGACTGCCGCCGCGCCCGCTGATCGGCAATCTGGAAAAGCCCAGCTGGTTTTTCACCCGCACGGCGCGCGCGATCCGCCGGCTGATCGTGGATGAAGTCTCCATGCTGCGCGCCGATGTGTTGGACGCGATGGACAAGCATCTGCAGGTCGCGCGCAAAAGCTCGCGGCCGTTCGGCGGCGTGCAGATGCTGTTGGTGGGAGATTTTTATCAGCTGCCGCCTGTGGTGCGCGGCGATGAAAGCCAGTTGCTTGAGGATGCGGGGTACAACAGCCCCTACGCGTTCTCCGCCCACGTGCTGCGCGATGCACCGGTGACGGCGGTTGAGCTGACGGAAGTGCATCGCCAAACCGATCTCGATTTCATTGCGCTGCTTTCGGCCTTGCGCGAAATGCGCGGCGTGGCCGATGCGGTGGAAACGCTGAACGATGCCTGCCTTGGCCGCGCGCTGGAGAAACGCCCCGTTCTGCTCTGCGCCACCAATGCGGTGGCGGATAATTACAACGCGCGCGGCCTCGCCGGCCTGCCGGGCTCAGGCATGAAGTTTTCCGGCGCGTTCGAGGGAGAGGCGCCCAAGGCGCAAGGCGGCGACCGCTTCCCCGCGCCGTGGGAGCTGACGCTGAAGCACGGCGCGCGCGTGATCTTCACGCAGAACGACAGCGAAGGCCGCTGGGTGAACGGCACGCTCGGCACCGTGACGCGCCTGGAAGACACGCTCGTCACCGTCGAGAAAGACGACGGCAAGGAGGTTGAAGTCGAGCGCGCGGTGTGGCCGCAGGCGCGCTGGGTGTGGAACGCGACCGAGAAGAAAATGGAGGTGAAAGAGGAATACAAATACGTGCAATTCCCCCTCGCCCCCGCCTGGGCGCTGACCATCCATAAGGCGCAAGGCATGACGCTGGACGCGGTGGAGATCGATCTCGGCCGCGGCGCATTCGCGCCAGGGCAGACTTATGTGGCGCTATCGCGCGCGCGGAGCATGGAAGGCCTGAGCCTGGTGCGGCCGATGAGTGTGCGCGATGTTCAGGTTGATCCCGCAATCGCGGAGGGGTTGAGCAGGTTGGGACTTTGAGTTCTGCTGTTGGGCCGGACCGGACGTTGACCGACGCTCTTAAACGACCGAGAAATGGCGACCTTTGCAGGGGGAAGTTGCATGCTCCGATCTCTCGCTCTCACCGTCGCTTTCGCGTGCGCGTCGTCGGCCTATGCACTTGAACCGAGCGAAGTCTTCGGAACGTGGCAAGACGCCAGCATGCGTGTCGAAATCAGTGCCGACAGCATCGTTATGGGCTTTCAAGCGCCGAATTACGATCAGGGCGTGGAGCGGGCGCCCGTTACATTCCAAGAGTATCAAGAAGGCTTACTCCTGAGGGCCCCTGATGGGAGCGGCGTTCTAGTCACGTTGTTGCCAGATGGGCGGTTGAGCTGGATATTTCCAGGCGTTGCAGCGGCGACGCTCGAACGCGTCACTGAACGCTAAGTCTCTGTCCGCTGTCGGCGAAAAGCAGATCTCTGCCCTTGGCGCCACCCTCTGAGCTAGCCCCGACTCTTGACGGTAAGGCGATTTTACCTTACCTTCACGGCATGACCACGCTCACCATCACCGCCAAAGGCCAGGTGACGCTCCGCAAGGAATTGCTGGAGCATTTGGGCGTTCAGCCTGGGCAAAAAGTGACGGTTGAAAAATTGCCGGACGGCCGCGTCGAAGTTCGCGCGGCGCGGAAGGGCGACATCAGCCGCGTGTTCGGCATGCTCAAAAATCCGCACGGCGTGCACATGACGATCGAAGAGATCAACGAAGCCATCGCCGATGGCTGGGCCGGCAAGCACAAGTGAACATCACGGCGGACACCAACGTGCTGCTGCGGGCGGTGATGCCCGATGATGACGCGCAAATGAAGGCGGCGCAGGCGCTGTTGGCGAGCGCGGCCCTGGTGGCCGTGCCGATACCGGCGCTTTGCGAATTCGTTTGGGTGCTTACCCAGCGTTACAAGCTGCCTAAACCAGATGCCGCCGCCGCCGTTCGGGCCATCATTGAAAGCGCCAATGTCGTCACCGACAATCGCTCGGCTGAGGCGGGCCTTGCGATGATGGACGCAGGCGGGGATTTCGCGGATGGCGTGATCGCGTTCGAAGGCAGGCTGATGGGCGCCGATGCGTTCGTTTCGTTCGACAAGGACGCGGTCAAACAGCTCACCGCGCAAGGCGTGCCCGCGCGCGTGCTTGCCTAAGCAAACACCCGCCGCGGGCTCGCAGTGTGCTCGGCCAGCACGTTGCCGCTTCCGTCTAGCTCCTGCAGTTTCACGTCATAGCCCCACAAATCCGCCACGTGCTGCAGCACTTTTTGCGTGTCGTTTTCTTCCAGCACCATGCCGTCCAGCACGCGGTGTTGCAGGATGAGCTTGCGATCGCCCGCCAAATCCACGTCCATGATCTGAATGTCGGGGTCGCGATAGGCGATGTCGTAATGCTTGGAGAGCGCGCGCTTGATGTTGCGATAGCCGCGCTCGTCATGGATCGCGGTAACTTCCATCTCCTCGGCCTCTTCATCGTTCAGCACGCGGAAGAGATGAAAATCGCGGATCACGCGCGGGCTTAAGTATTGTGAGACGAAGCTTTCGTCGCGGTAATTGGCCCAGATATCGCGCAGCGCGCTGTAGGCGTCGCCGCAGCCTGCCACGTCCGGCAGCCATTC
>DAOMPU010000190.1:0-3523 GCA_035444925.1 Terricaulis sp.
CGAAACCGAGGGCCGCGAGGCCGCGCGCGATCAAGCGCGCAAAGCCTTCACGCTGCTCGCCGCGCTCGCCATTCCCGCCTCCATCGGCCTTGCTTTCATCGCCAGCCCGCTCGCGCATCTCATGATCGGCGAAAGCCTGCGCGCGGAAACCGCGCACGCGCTGCCTTGGCTCGCGCTAGCGGGGCTCATCTCGGGCTTTAACCTCTATTACTGGTCCGAGGCGTTTCAGCTGACGCGCCGCACCGGCCTGCGCGCGCTGCTGATGCTTGCGCCTGGCGCTGTTCAACTCGCGCTCACGTTCACGCTCGCATCCACACACGGCGCCGCGGGAGCCGCCATCGCCGCCGCCGCGGGCGCGGGGCTTGGCGCCGTGCTGCTCGCCGGTTTCGGCCGCCGCTTGATCGCCTTGCCGATCGCGTGGGGCGCGCTCTCGCGCATCGCTTTCGCGGCTGCTTTGATGGCTGGCGCGCTTGTGCTGATCGGCCCCGGCCAGGGCGTGCTTCACCTTGCGTTGATGATCTCCGCCGGCGCCGGCGCTTACGGGGCGGGCGCGCTTTTCACCGATTTACTTGGCGCACGCGCCTTCGCGTCAGCGGTTCTGCAAGCTCTTTGGCGTAAGCTGCGCGTCTCTATTCAGAGCTTGTTTACGGATAGCGCCAATGCCCGCCCCTTATAGTGAACGTTTGGTGTGCGTGGGCCCCCGCGCGCAAAGCCCGCGCCTTAGCGTGCTGACGCCGTTTTATCGCTACGATCCCGCGCCCATGCTGGCCGCGCTTGCGGGTGCGCCGCGCGACGTGGAGATCGTGCTGCTGGATGATGGCTCGCGCTCGGCCACCTTGCTTTCCAGCGTCATCGCCGCCGCGGAGCGCACCGGCGCCCCGGTGCGCGTCATCGTGTGGGAAGATAATCGCGGCCGCGCCGAAGCGCGCAACCGCCTCATCACCGAGGCGCGCGGCGAGTACGTGCTCTTCCTCGATGCCGACATGATCCCCGAAAGCCCGCGCTTTCTGCACACCTGGCTGGCGTTGATCCAAAGCCAGCGGCCGTTCACGGCGTTCGGCGGCCTCTCGCTCGCCAACGTTTCGCCCACCAGCGAAACCGCGCTGCACCACGATCTGTTCGCCCGCTCCGATTGCCTGCCCGCGCATGTGCGCCAGCGCCGCGGCGCGCAAGCGGTGGCCAGCGCCAATTTGCTGGTGCGCCGCGACTTCCTGCGCGCCGCGCCGTTCGATGCGAATTTCACCGGCTGGGGCTTTGAAGATGTGGACTGGGCGCTTTCGGCCGCGCGCCGCGCGCCGATCCTGCATATCGACAATCCGGCCGCCCACGCCGGCCTCGATAGCGTCGAGGCGCTGATGCGCAAAAGCGCGGAAGCCGGCCCCAATTTCGCGCGCCTTGCGGCCAAGCACCCCGAAAGCGTCGCGCGCTTTGCCGCGCACCGCATAGCGCGCATGCTGAAGCACGCCCCGATGCGCGCGCATCTGCGCAAGCTTTTCGCATGGTTCGCGCGCGATCCGCTATCGGCCACGCCGATGCCGCTGCGCCGCGCCGCGTTCAAGCTCTACCGCGCCTCCTGCTTTGCCGAGCACCTGGCGTGAGCGAAGCCGTCGCCTACATTCCTTCGCGCAGCCTGCCCGCCAAGCTGAACCGCCGGCTGACGCAATGGCGCGCCGCGCGCCCCGCCGATCTGCGCTTCGATGCGCCGATCCTTTCCATCTGCTTTGACGATTTCCCGGTCAGCGCGGCAGAAGCGGGCGCGCGCATTCTGGAAAGCCATGGCGCGCGCGGCACGTTCTACGCCGCCGCCGCCCTCGCGGAAACCGATGGCCCCTGCGGGCGCAATTTCAGCCCCGCGCACGCGCGCGCGCTCGCCGCCGCCGGCCACGAAATCGGCTGCCACACGTTTGAACACGAAGATTGCGCCGCGCGCGAAGCGTACGCCACGCTGCAGGACATCGCGAAGAACCGCGACGCACTCGCCGCCATGGGCTGCGCGGCGGCTGAGAGCCTTGCGTATCCCTACGGCGAAACCCGCGTTGATCTGAAGAAGGCGCTGCCGCCGCGCTTCGCCGCCGCGCGCGGCATTCTGCCCGGCCTCAACGTGCGTCGCGCCGATCTTGCGCAATTGCGCGCGTATCCGCTGTTCGGCGCCGGCGCGATGGGCCGCGCGCATGCCGCGCTTACGCAAGCGGCCGCACGCAACGCCTGGATGATCGCCTTCACGCATGACGTCTCAAACGATCCATCGCCGTGGGGCACGAGCGAAGCGGCGTTGGATCGCTTCATCGCCGCCGCGCGTGCGGCGGGCCTGCGCATCCTGCCAGTGGCCGAAGCCTTGAAGGAGCGCCGCTGATGCGCGCCAGTGTGTTGATCCCCACCTTCCGCCGCCCCGAAAGCTTCCTGCGCGCCGCGCGCAGCGTGTTCGCACAAGAGGGCGCCGATTTCGAACTCATCGCCATCGACAATTCGCCCGAAGGCTCGGCGCTTGAAGCGTTTCAAACGCTCGAGGCCGAAGCGCCGATCCCGTTCCGCCATGCGCATGCGGGCGAGCCCGGCGTCGCGCATGCGCGCAACGCGGCGCTGAAGCTGGCGCGCGGGCGCTACGTGGCTTGGCTCGATGATGACGAAGAAGCCGCGCCCGGCTGGCTCGCCGCTTTGATCCGCGTGCGCGAGGAAACCGGCGCGCAAAGCGTGTTCGGCCCGGTGGCGGCGAAAACGCCGCCCGCCACGCCGCACGCTGACTTTTTCGAAGCGCTCTACGCCCGCGCCGGCGCGCCTTACAGCGGCCCCATCAGCGGCGCTTTCGGCATCGGCAATTCGCTGCAGCCGCGTGCGATGTACGATGAAGCCGCGCCCTTCGATGCGGCCGCGAACGAAACCGGCGGCGAGGACGATCGCTTGTTTTCATCCTGGGCCGAAGCGGGCGCGCGCTTTGCGTGGGCGCACGATGCGCTCGTCACCGAGCACCTGGAGCCTGCGCGCCTCACGCTTGCGTACGGCTTGAAGCGCGCCTTCGCCTATGGCCAGGGCCCCTGCGAAACCGCTTGGGCGCAGCGCGATTACGCCAGCTTGGCGCGCCACATGGGCGTGGGCGCAGCGCAAGCGGCCGCTTATGGCGCGGGCGCCGTGCTTTCGCTGCCGGCGCCGCGCCGCGCGCTGAAGCTCGCAGGCCGCGCCGCGCGCGGGGCGGGCAAAGTATTGTGGTTCAGGCCGCAGCGTTTCTACGGCACCGCGCTCGCGCGTCAGACCGCCTGACGCGTCAGCCGATCCAGCGCCAGCACCTCGGCGCTCGCGCCCGCATAGATCAGCCCCATCACATTCGCGCCCGCTTTCACCAGCGCGCCTTTGGTTTCGATCGCAGCGGGCGCCGCGCCCTCGCCGGCGCCGACCACGATCACCACGCCGTCCATGTGCCGCGCAACGGCGAGCGCCGCCTTGCTGCGCGCCAATGCCGGCGCATCCACTACGGCCATCGCCCCGCCTGCACGCACCGCATCCCAATACGCGCCGCCGGCTGATAGCA
>DAOMPU010000190.1:3533-5658 GCA_035444925.1 Terricaulis sp.
TGAGCGCGATGACACCCGTCGCCGAGCTCGCGGCGCCTCCCCGCGACCCCGCGGCCGTGTCGCAGACGCGCGCGCGCATCGATCGCGCCCACATAGAGCCGCGTGCGCCCCACACGGTGAAAGCCGAACGGCGGCGCAGGCAGCGCCGCGCCCTTGGCGTCGATCGCGCCATGAAAGCGCGCGCCGTTCAGCGCGCCGTCGATGCGCGGGCCGAACGGGCTATCCTTGGCGAAGTTCTGCGCCAGCGCGTTGCGGCGCAGATCAAGATCGATGGCGTACACCGCGCCCGGCCCCAGCCCTTCAGCCACCGCGCGCGCCGCGGCGGTGACGCCAAGTTGCGGCTGCGCGCCGATCAGCATCAGCACGCGCCCGCGCCCGGCGCTCCGCGCCGGCTGCGCGTAAAGCGCATCGCACACGCCGGCCAGCAGCCCGCTCAAGCGCCGCCCTCCACAATTCTCAGCGCCGGCCGCACACGCGGCGCGCTGCGCTGGGGCGCGCTCTGGCGCGCGGGGATGACGGCCAGCACCGGCGTCTCCAACGTGCGCGCCGCGCTCGACGGCGTGGGGAAAGAGCGGCGCATCAAAGCGCGCGAGAAGCCAGCCGCGCACGCGACAAGCCCGGCGATCAGCAGCGTCACGATCATGATCGGCCAGCGCAGGCTTTTGCCTTGCGTCGGCGCCAGCGCGCGCTCGACGGCGGTGATGTTGTCGGTGCTGCGCCCCAGCATCTGCGTGCGCGCCCGCGCTTCCTCGGCGCGCGCGGCGAAGCTTTGCGCGTTGGTTTCCACGATCGCGCGTTCGCGCTCGAGCTGACGGAATTGCGGCTCCAGCGCCTCCATGCGGCGCAAGCGCTCGCGCACTTCGATGCGCTGCTGCGCCAAGGCCGCGCCGCGCCCGCGCTGGGCCCGCGCTTCGGCCTCCATGGCGTAAAGCTGGCTCATCACGTCCTGGCGCACCGGGTTTACGCCGCGCCGCGTCACGCTGGCGGGATCGCCCGCCGCCAAAAAGCTGCTGAGCTGGGCGATGCGGCGATCCACCTCGCGCACCGGCAGCGCGTCCGGCTGATAGCGCGAGAGCAATTGCTCGCGCTCCATCTGTGCATCAACCAATTGGCGGCGCGCATCCGATTCCGACGAGAGATGAATCTCCTCCGGCTCGCTTTCCATCCGCGCGCGAAGGGCGGCGGCGCGCGCTTCCGCTTCGCGCTGGCGGGCCGAAGCATCGAGCGCCTGCGTTTCGATATCGGCCGCGCGCGCGGAAAGCGCGTTCATCTCCGCTTCGAAATCGCTGATCTCGTTGGCGGCGAGGAAGGCCGAAAGGCTGGCCCCGGCCGCCCCCGCGCGCGTGTTCAAATCCGCGCTCTCTTGCGCGAGCGCATCATATTCGCCGCCCACCAGCACGGTGCGCCGGTGCGCGAGATAGGCGTCCATCAGCGCGTTCAGCGCCTCTGCGGCGATCTCAGGATTGCGGTGGGTGAAGCTGAGGCCGATGGCCGGCGTTTGCGGCGCGGTTTCAATCGTCAGATTGCGCGCAAACGCGCGCTCGGCGGCGGCGAGCTTGCGCAAATCCGCCTCCGCGCCGAAGGCGATGTCGGGATAGAGCGTGCTCAAACCCACGCGCTCGATCGCCGCGCGCACCACTGCGCCCGAGCCCAGCATGCGCATTTCCGCGTTCACGACACTCGGCATATCGGGCGCCGCACCGGCGCCGCCAGCCACGCGCGGCTGATACACGTATTCCTCGCCCATGCGCACCAGAAACTCGGCGCGCGCCGCATAGGTGCGCGGCGCCATCAGCGCAGCCGCAAGGCCGAGCACGCAAATCGCCGCGCCCACCGCAAGCACCAACTTGCGCTCGGCCCAAAGCATGGCGGCGGCGTCCGCCAGCCCCATGCGCGGCGCTTCAGCCCAGCTGAACCACAAGCGGCCCATCGAAACTCCCAATCCCAAGCGGCGAGCTTTCGCGCGATTTGGTAAATGATCATTCACCACCGCCCGCCATTGTGCGGGATCATTGCAGGTGGAGTTCGAACGGCATGCGCGCCGCAATCGCTATTTTGGCCGCCCTGGCCGCGTTCGCGCTGGCGCCCGCCGCCGCGCAGGAAGCGGCGCCCGCGCCCCTGATCT
>DAOMPU010000191.1:0-5623 GCA_035444925.1 Terricaulis sp.
TCAGGTCAGGCGATGGCGCAACGCCATGGCGCGCCACACCGCTCGCGAACTCGATATCCCGCCCCGTGACATAAACCAGCGCAATATCGCCGCGATGGCGGCCTATGAGATCATAGAGCTCGCGCCGATCATCGTCGGAGCCGCCCAGAAACGTCCCATCAAGATCGACAGCCAACAGCAAGGCGCGATCGCACAACGGTTTCGCGTTCACATTATTCATGCCGCGCGCGCCGCCTCCGACGCGCGATTGCGCCGCCAAGCAAACGCCGCCTCGACCGCTTCGCGGGGCGTGCGGCGCCCGACGAGCATATCGCTCACAGCCGAGGCGAGCGGCGCCTCCACGCCAAGCCGCTGCGACAAGCGAACCAAGTTGGCGACGTTTGCAGCGCCTTCGCGCGTACCGGCGGCAATCCCCGCGGCTCCGCCTTGGCCGAGGTGACGCCCAAAACTGTAATTGCGCGATTTCGGGTCCGTGCATGTGAGGGCGAAGTCGCCGAAGCCTGCCGGGCCTAGCAGTGTAGCCGGCGAACCGCCGAGCGCGCTGACCAATTCCGCCGCCTCGCGCATCGCTTCACTCATGAGCGCCGCGCGTGCATTGGCGCCGAATCCAACGCCATCGCAAACCCCGCACAGTGTCGCCGCGACGTTCTTGAGCACCGCCGCCACCTGAACGCCGATCACATCGTCGCTCGGGCAGAGCACAAAATTGCCGTTAGAGATTCGATCGGCGAGTTTGGCCGCAAGCGGCAGCGGCCCCGCGAGCGTGACGATGGTCGGCAAACCTTGCGCTACTTCGTCCGCGAAGCTTGGCCCCGACAGCACAAGCACCGGACCTTGCCAAACGAGCTTCACGCAGTCGGACAACAGCGCGCCGCGATCGCCGAGGCCTTTTGCGCAAATGATTACGGGCGTTCCCGCGCGCATGTGCGAGGCGGCAGCCCCCGCCAGAGAAACGGTCGCGTCACTGGGCGCAGCCAACAGCACGACATCGGCGCCATCTAGCGCCTCCGCCATCGAGGCGGTGGGCGTTAGGCCGACCGGGAATCCATGACCCGCCAGATGCTCCGCGTTCTGTCGTTGCGTGCGCATTGCGTCCGCGTGCGCTGAGCGCCAGCTCCATAGCCGGACCATGAGGCCTGAACGCCGCAGCGCAAGCGCGAGCGCCGTGCCCCACGCGCCAGCGCCCAGCACCGCCGCAGTCTTGATTGCGTGAAAAGAAGTGCGTGATTGGATTGAGCTCATTGCCCCTCTCTCTTGGTTGAAGGGGCAGGTGTAATCAGACGACGATCAAGACCTAATCAAGTCGACTTCAGTAATCGCCAAGCGTGGCGGCGGAGCCCCTGAATTTGTGCGGCGCAATATAGCAAAGACCCGCCTCAACATCAACCCACAACACCTCCGAACGAGCAAACATCTCCGGCGAAACGCTAAAAAAAATCCCGTGAGTCCACGGCATTACCATGAACGCACTTTTATTTACTTGAACTCATTTTAGCGAGGATCGCTAGCAGCTATTCCCCCGTCATCACCTTACTGACGTCAGCGCTGGCGAAGTCTTGAGAGATCGTCGTTCCGACTGTTCGCGAAGGTTGCGAATATAGCCTTTGGCTTCGCGAATCTCAGCTTCCAGCCGTTGGATTTGAAGCTCCTTGCTTCGAATTTGTCGCTCTAGCTCGCGATCAGACATACGTGTCTCCGATTATGGCGTCGCGGCTGCGCTGAGCGCATCCGCCACGACCGACGAAAGGAGGAACTCCGCAGAGCTCGATGAATGCGCATCAACGCGCGCGTACGATCCACAATCGACACGCAACGAACGGCGCGTGGCGCCGATCCGTGCAGAACATAGCCGATCACGGTGCAAATCGCAAATTTGCGTACAGCGTTGTTCGAGAAGCGCGTATTTCGCACGCAACAAGACTTCGCGCTGTCGGCGCTGCAAGCGCCACCCCCCCCCCGCACGCCCGATTCAGGGGGTGCGCGAAATCACAGCTCTATGCACAATGCGGGCATGTCACACGTCCTCATCGTCGAAGACCTTCCAGATGTGCGAATCTGGCTTGGCGGGGTTGCGCGCGCGGCATGCCCCGGCGCTGAGGTGCACGATGCTGCAAGCGTTCGCGATGCGCTTGCAGCGCTTGAACACCGCGCCTATCGCCTTGCATTGATTGACCTTGGCCTTCCCGATGGATCAGGGCTCGAGGTGGCGCGAGCGATTAAGGGCAGCGCCCCAGAAACCTATTGCATCGTGACGACAATTCTCGGCGATGACGCCTCCATTGTCGCCGCGCTCGCCGCGGGAGCGGACGGCTACCTGCTGAAAGATCAGCCTCGTGATATCTTGGCGCGTCAAATCCGCGATACGCTTGAGGGGCGCCCCGCGCTCTCGCCAGCCATCGCCCGCCGCCTGATGGAGCATTTCAAGCTGACCGGCCCGGCGGCAGAGGATAGCGCGCTTACACCCCGAGAACGTGACGTACTCGCTCACGTCGGGCGCGGCTTGCGCAACCATGAAGCCGCGAAAGAGCTTGGCGTTTCCGAGCATACAATCGCCGGGCACATCAAGGCGATCTACCGCAAGCTCGGCATCTCAACCCGCGCCGAGGCCGCTTGGCACGCTGCGCGGCTCGGCCTTTGAAGGCTATTCAAAGGCCGGGAAATCCGCTTCAATCACGACGCCGCCTGCACCCGCATTGATGCAAAAGCGCCCGCCGAGCGAAGCAACGCGCTGGCGCATATTGGCAAGACCCCTACCCTGGCCGACGCTATTGCCGGCCCTGAGACCAACGCCGTCATCGGCGATGCGCAAGCGCAATTCTGGCCCATCCGCAGCGACCAGGATCTCAACCCGCCCCGCGCCTGCGTGGCGCACGACATTGGAAACCGCCTCACGCACCAGCGCGCGCAGCGCGAACATGGCCAGTGGCCGCGCGGCGCCAGTTGGCGCGCCCTCCACCCGCCAGTTTAGAATGAGGCCCTTTGCCTCCAGGCGCTCGATCGTTTCGGCCCGCAGATCGGCCGCGACATCGCTAAAATTCTGCTGCTCGCCTGCCGCATTGCTGATCACCGCGCGAAATTCGCTGATCGCATCGCGGATCAACTCGTCTTTGCGCTCACCGTCCCGGATGTGCAGCGCGCTGAGCAATTGCGCGCCGATATTATCGTGAATGTCGCGCGCCATGCGCGCGCGCTCGGCGGCGGCGCCGTGCTCATAGGCGGCCTGACTTTCGTTGAGGTAGGCCGCGAGCGCGAGCAATTCATTGACGCTTGCGGCGTCTTCGGGGGCGAACAACGCCCTGCCGCGATCACGATCGCGCAGCATCAGGCTAGGAAAACCCGCCAGCGTCGGCGTAATCAGAACACGTCCTTCCTCATTGATGCGCGCCGAAGCGCCAGCGCCGCCGTCATTCGGTGTGATCGAAAGCGGCGCGTACAAGCGCCCCAACAGCGCGCGCCATTTTTCCGCCCGGCGCACACGCGTCGGCTGCATGCCGATATCGATCATGGCGCGCGCGAGCGTCGCCTGATTGAGCGTACGCTGGCGCGCCAGCCTGCTCCACAACCAACCGCGTGCGGGCAAGTAGAGCAGCGCCGCCGCGAACAGAGAAACCCCGATCGTGGCGGCGGGATCGAACGAGAGCGCCGCAATCAGCGCCACATCCACGATTAACAGCGCAAGCGCCGCGCCGGCGTTGAAAAGGATCTGGAATGCCCAGCGCCCGAGCCCGAAAACCCGATAGCGCAAAAGCCCGACGGCCAGCCCCGCATAGATGATCAGGAAAAAGCCGAACGCGTATTCGTTGGCGATCAGCGGCGGCGCGCCGAAGGCCGAAGGCGCCGCGACCGTAGCGATGAAGCCCCCCGCGCCGAGTATCACGGTCGCGCCCAGCCAAACGGCGATGGCGAAGCGCACCGGATCGCCGCGCGCAGCCAGCACCTGCGCGCCGCTGACCAACACGATCAGCGCCATCTCGGCCAGCGTGATGCGATGCACGCTCACAAACAGGCTTTCCGGGTCGCTGAACGCCAGCAGCATCCAGCCGCTGAAAACGCCAATCGCCCCCCACGCAAGCCATCGCGCGCCCGCAAGCGGAGTTGGATAAACGCTGAACAGCACAATCATGATGACGCCGAACGCGCACGCCGCAGCGACATTGAGCATGATGAGAAACCGGGTCGCCATTTCGGGGAGCGCGGCGGGCCCAAAGAGCGCGGCGCCCGCGAAACAGAACGCCAAGGTGGCCGCGCCGCTCAGCGCATAGAGCCGCACCGCCACGTCATCCGGCTTCAGCGCCCAAACCCAGCTTGAAAGCAACGCCGCGATCAGCCCCGTGATCCACGCCGCCCAAAAACGCGGATCAAGCTCCGCCGGAGCGCGAAACGCGACATAGCCGTCGGCCCAGCGCGCGGCGCCGTTCAGCGCCGCGAGCACCACCGCCAGCGCCAGCAGGCCGATCACGCCGCTTAGGAGCAAGAGTCGTGGCGCCGGCGCGCCCTTTACCGATATCCCCGCCATTCAGCGTGCTGTTACACGCTTCGCCCGCCGACGGCAAAATGCGCAGTGCGCAGGCGCGTGCGCTTAGCGGCGGCAATACCCCATAGCGGAGACTGTGCCGCCGCTGCTGTGACACTCGCCGACCGTCCGCGCGTTGATGTAGCCACCCGAACTTTGCGTTGGGCCAGGCTCCTGTGCGCGCCGGATCTCATAATCATTGAACGCGGTCCGCATCGCCGTGAGCTGACGGCCTTGGGCGGGTGTCGCGCCACGCATGGCGGTCTCGAAAATGGTCCTGTTGGCGGACAATAGGCTCAACATGGGGCCATAGCGCGTATCGGTGACGTTGCCGTTTCGATAAAAGGCCAGGAGCACATAGGCTTGATCTTCGGCGGGGCCGCGCAAAACAGCGCGCAGCGCATCATCCCAGTTGCGCCCGTCCGCCAGCGCGCGGGCGCGACTATAGATCGGAGCCGGCCGCGGCGCGGCGGCGGCTTCCCGCGCGCGCGAGGCGGCGAGCGCCGCCTGGGATTGCACAATCTCCGGCGGCGTTGCGGTCGAACGGCCGACATAATCAAAATAAACCGGCGTTCCGCGTTGATCGCCAGAGAAGCCCGTGCTGCTGGGCACGAGCCTGGTGAATTGGCAGGGCGTGATCTGGCGCCCGCCGAGATCGAAGGCGCAGCGTGTGTGGTCATCGCCATCGACGCTAAACACAAGGCCGCTCGCGTACCGGTTGGCGTTAGTGTAGCGCGGCGGGGAAAGCTCTCGCCCGTCGCGCCCAACAAGACCGATGCGATTATAGCGATTATAGGTGAAGATAAGGCCGTGCAGGCCGCCAAAAAGCTCGCTCGCCATCCGCGCGCGCGGATAGGTCGGCGGGACCGTTACCTCGCCGGCGGCGTTGCGCACGCCGAACAGGCCGTTTTGCTCAAACACGGTCGCGCACGGATGTTCGTCGCTGCAGGGCGGCGGGCGATAGCGCGCGTCTCCGCCCGCTTGCGCGATGGCGGGCGCGGCGGCACAAAGCAACGCAGTTATCGTTATGGCGAGCAGCGATGATTTCATGGCGTGAGCACTCATAGCAGATCGTCCGGCGCGAGCGACCCGTCAGTTAATTGCCAGCAG
>DAOMPU010000192.1:0-5557 GCA_035444925.1 Terricaulis sp.
CCACGCCCACCAGCGCGCAGCCCTTGGGCAGCATCAGCGCATCGACGCTCTCCCACGGATAATACGGCACGTGCCCGAAGCTGCGTGAGGTGTCGCTGTTGTAGGCCTCTCGCACTTTGGGGTGCGCGTTGATGGTGAAGAAAAAGCTCGCGCCGAACGCATTCGCGCTGCGCATCAGCGCGCCGAGATTCATCGGCTTGGAGATTTCTTCAGCGCCAATGCCAAAATAGCCGCGCATCAGCGGAGACCTTCCGAGAAGATTGGGCAGGACGTGTTCGCCCAATTGTCTATCGGGCGCGCGTCGAGAAGTGCGCGCGCCGCGCTGGAGCGGTCCGCCCACACGTTCTGATCGACGAGATATTGCCTGCGCCAACCATCGTAGCGCAAGTATTCACAGACGTGCCCCACGGGTTCGTCGGTTGCCGTCGGATCAAACACCACGGCGTAAGCTTCCGAGGTCATAAGATGGCGCGACGAGACGAGCGCGCCGCGGCCCGTCGCGTAGGATGCGATCCATATCGCGGCCAGTAGGGCCGCCGCGCCAAGAGCGAGCCTCACCATGCGGCCGTCGCATCACCAAACGCGCGGCAGCACGCCGGTGCGGCGGCAGTTTTCGTACGGCCCGCCGGGCGCGCCCGTCAGCGAGGCGCGCCCGCTTTCGATCGTGTAGCTCACCGCGCCGTTGGAATAATTCCGCTCTCCCGCGGGCGCCAGCGTGTGCGTTTGCCCGGCGGCGAACACTTCCACATTGCCCGCCACGCGGCGCAGGCTGAAATCTTGCCCGCCTTCGCAGCGCCAGGCGATCCGCTCGCCCTCACGGAAATTGTGCGAGACGCAGCCCGAGAGCATCGCGCCGAATGCGGCAACCAGAAAAAGCTTGTTCATGCGTCCCCTCATCCGCGCCGGCAATTTGCGTACGGCCCGCCGCGCGCGCCGTTGAGATTGGCCTGGCCTTGGTGCTCCCAATATTCCACTGCGCCGTCCGAATAGCGCGCGCCCGAGGCGCTCACCGCCGAAGGCAGCGAATAGGTTTGCCCGCCGGCGAACACTTCGGCGCGCTCATTCGCAAAGCGCACGCTGAACGCAGCGCCGCCGTCGCAGCGCCAATCGGTGCGGCCCGCAGACGGATCGCTGGCCGCGCATGCGGCGAGAGAAACGAGGGCGGCGGCGAGCAGGAGCTTTTTCATGGCGGGCCTCATCGGAATGATTTGATCTCGCGCACGCCTTGGGAGGAGGCGAGCGCGCGCTTCATGCCTTGGCTGGCGAAGGGCGCGGTTACATTGGCGTGCGCGTCCACCGCGATCAAGCCGCCAAAGCCGCCGAGCTTGCGCACATCGCCGATGACGCCCGCGGCCGCGCCTTCCAGCGGCTGCGCCGCGTATTTCATACGCGCGGAAACATCGGCCGCGGCGTTGACGCGCATGAAATATTCGCCAAGCCCGGTGCAGGAGATTGCGGCGCGTTCATCCGCCCAGCAGCCGGCGCCGATGATCGGCGTGTCGCCCACGCGGCCGGGCATCTTGCCGTGCAGGCCGCCGGTGGACGTCGCCGCCGCAAGGCGCCCGCTTTTATCGAGCGCCACCGCGCCAATGGTCCCCGCGCCGGGTAGGCCGCTTTCGGCGGGCGTATAATAAGTGCGCGCATCGGGCACGCGTTCGAATTCTTCCGCCGCCGCAAAGCGCGCCGCGCCGGGGCCCGCCAGCAAAACATGCGGCGTGCGCTCCATCACCCCGCGCGCCACGCGCACCGGCGAGACGAAGCCTTGCAGCGCCGCCACCGCGCCCGCCGCGCGGGTTGCGCCGTCCATGACGGACGCGTCAAGCTCCACCACGCCATCGGCATTGGGCGCCGCGCCCTTGCCGGCCACGTGCAGCCCGCATGCTTCCAGCTCCTCCGCCATCGCCGTGACTACATCGAGCGCGCTATCGCCGCGCATCAGCATCGCCACGCCGCGATTGAGCAGCGCGGCCATGTGTTCTTCTTCGCGCTGATACGCGCGCGCCGCGATTGCGCCGGCGCCGCCATGCAGCGCGAGAGCCCAGGTCTCACTCATGGGGCCTTATGGCGCGCGGAAGCGCCTAGCGCTAGTCGCGCGGTACGGGTGGTGGGGCGGAACTCTTGCCGAACATGCCTTCGCGCCAGCCCACATAGAGCGCCACCAGGGTCGCGGTTGGGATGAAGGCGTCGGCCTGATCGGTGAAGTCGATCAGCTCCCAGGCGTTTACGAGGCCCGCCGGCCCCCACATCGCGAACAGCACCAAGGTGCCCACGCCGTCCGTCACCGTGCCGAATATCGGAATGCGGCCGAGGGTGAAATCGAGCACGTCGATCACCACCGAAAAGGCCAGCTTGAGAAAATAAGAGCGGCGGGTCATGCGGGCGATCTTTCTATACGGGCCTTCTGATTCCGTTGCCGTTCAGCTGGGCCGGTATAAGAGGAAGGGTAGGGGAGAGGCGCATCATGGCCAAGGCGAAATTCTGGAAATTGATGGCGGCGGCTTCAGTGGCCGCATTGCTGGCCGCATGCGCCACGCCCCCGCCCACGCCCGAGCAGATGGAAGCCGCCGCCTGGCAAGACGCCAGCCGCCGCGACGATCCGCTCGCCTATGAAACCTATTTGCGCACCTATGCCGATTGGCCAAACGCGGAAGCGGCGCGGCTGCGTATTCAGGCTTTGATGGCCGAAGAGGCCGCCGCCTGGGCCAATGCTGGGCGGCTCGATACCGAAGCGGCGTACGATCAATATCTGCGCCTCTACGCGTGGGGCCCCAATGCGCAGCAGGCGAATGCGCGGCGCGCGGTGCTCGCCGCCCCGCGCCTCGCGCGCGAGGAGCAGGCGGCCTGGGAAGAAGCGGCCGCGCGTGATCGCATCCCCGCTTACGAAGCCTTCCTCAATGCCTGGCCAGGCGGCGCCAACAGCGCGGAAGCGCGCGCGCGCCTGGCTGAGCTGTGGAACACCGATGAGGGCGCCTTCGTGCGCGCGCAGCGGCTCAATTCGCCGGGCGGCTACGCTGACTTCATCAACGCCTATCCGCGCTCGCCGTTCGCCGCCGATGCGCGCCGCGCGCTGGACGAGTTCCAGCGTCAAGACGATTCCGCCTGGGATTATGCGCGCCGCCGCGACAGCGTGAATGCCTACGAAACCTACATCCGCAATTTTCCCGACGGCTATCACCGCCGCGACGCCGAGCGGCGCATCTATCGCCTGCAGGAAGATGAACGCCTGGCCTGGGATCGCGCCGTGCGCGTGGATTCCATCTGGGCGTATGACGAATATCGCCGCGCCTATCCGAGCGGCTCTTATTATTTCGACGCCGGCCGGCGCATCGATTATCTGCGCGCGCAAACGCAGAGCCCGCCGCCCTACCAGCCGCCGCCCGCGCCGCCGCCGCCAGTTGCGCCGCCGCCGCCTCCGCCGCCGGTGGTGAGCCCGCCGCCGCCGCGCCCGCCTGTCACCCCGCCGCCGCCAGTTGCGCCGCCTCCGCCGCCGCCTCCGCCGGTAGTGAGTCCGCCGCCGCCACCTCCGCCGCCGCCGGTGGCGAGCCCGCCGCCACCGCCGCCGTATGCGCCGCCGCCGCCACCGCCGCTTGAGCGGCGCGCGCCGGGCGAGCAGCGTCAGCCCGACTGACGCTGCGTCGCGCTTTGCGCTTGCTTGGCGCGCGCTCTACAACGCGCGCCAACAAGGGAGGAATGCATGCGTCTTTCGTCGGACATCGCCGCCATCGTCACCGGCGGGGCCTCGGGCTTGGGCCGCGCCACCGCTGAAAAGCTGCGCGCCGCGGGCGTGAAAGTGGCGCTGTTTGATCGCGATGAAGAGCGTGGCAAGGCCGCCGCATCGGAACTCGGCGCCACGTTCTGCCGTGTGGACGTCACCAGCGATGAAAGCGTCGATGAAGGCTTCGCCGCCGCGCGCAAGGCCAATGGGCAAGAGCGCATCCTGGTCAATTGCGCCGGCATCGGCAGCGCGGTGAAAACCGCTTCGCGCGCCAAGGAGAGCGGCGAGATCAAGCATTTCCCGCTCGAAATCTTCAACCTCACGATTCAGATCAATCTGGTCGGCACATTCCGCTGCGTGGCCAAATCCGCCGTCGGCATGCTGACGCTCGATCCGCTGCCCGATGACGGGCGCGGCGCCATTGTGATGACGGCTTCGGTCGCGGCCGAGGACGGGCAGATCGGGCAGGCGGCGTATTCGGCGTCCAAGGGCGGGGTCGTGGGGATGACGCTGCCGATCGCGCGCGATCTCTCGGGCGAGGGCATTCGCATCAACACCATCCTGCCGGGCATTTTCGAAACGCCTTTGATGATGGGCGCGCCGGAAAAGGTGAAGGAAGCGCTCGCCGCTTCGGTGCCGTATCCCAAGCGCCTCGGCAATCCGGCGGAGTACGCAAGTCTCGCGGTCGAAATGATCTCCAACCCGTATTTCAACGGCGAGGATGTCCGCCTCGACGGCGCGATCCGCATGGGCATGCGCTGATCTCGTTTCCCTGCCGAGAGCCCGGCGAAAGCTGGGCCGAGAGCAGGGATCTAGAGATGACGGAACACGAACGTTTGCTGCTCTGGATCCCGGCTCGCACCCCGGCTTTCGCCGGGGCTGCGCCCGGGACGCGGGTTTTCTGATTCGCCGCGCCCTCGAAAATGCCCCAATCCATGGGCTTTCGCGCCACAGTGCGGCGCGGACGCGCCGCCAAAACCCACTGAAATCAGCTTTTTTACATTGCGACTCAGCCGCGCTCATGCCAGGGAAAACGCATGAAGCGCCGAAAAGCCATCAAAATGGGGCTTTTCGGCGCATTTCTCTGAAGGCGCGGTCACGCTCCATCAAGAAATGAGTGGCATCACTCAACACGCCGGAGGGGGAACGAGGCCGCAAGAGCCAAACGCCGCCGCCCGGTTCGTTGAGTTAAACCCACGACAACCTTTGAGAAGGGGAATTAGTATGGCCCGCAAGGCAACCAAGAAAGCGGCTCCGAAAAAGGCCGCCGCGAAGAAGAAAACCGCCGCCCGCAAGAGCGCTCCGAAGAAGGCGGCCCCCCCGGCGAAGGCCGTGAAGGTCTCGGCCACGGCCGGCAAGACCGTCACAGCCAGCGCGCTGCTGCAATCGGTCGCCGATCACCTCGGCGTCAAGAAGACCGAAGCCAAGGCGCTGACTGAAGGCTATCTCGATGTTGTGAAGGCCTACGTCCTGAAGGGCGCGAAGGTGAAGATCGGCGACATCGGCATGATCATGATCCGCGCCCGCAAGGCCCGCATGGGCCGCAACCCGCAAACGGGTGAGCCGGTGAAGATCAAGGCGTCGAAGAAGCTGGCGTTCCGCCAGTCGGCCGTGATGAAGGCCGCCGTCGCCCGCTAAGCGGCGAGACGCTACGACCCAAGAGGTTGTCGAGACGGCCGGCGCGCTACGAAGCGCCGGCCGTTTTCGTTTGCGTGCAATTTTCGAGCGAAACCGGGACGGCATCAGCGCTGAGGCGTGCGCTCAATCGGGCGTCGTTTCCTTGCGGGGGACAAAGGCGTGACGCGACGAGGATCGATGCGCCTCATATAGCGCACGTGCGGG
>DAOMPU010000193.1:0-5125 GCA_035444925.1 Terricaulis sp.
CTCGTCCCCACCACACCCAATGGCGAAGCCCTGCCCAAAGCGCTGGCCGCCGCGCGCGCGGCGCTGCTGCGCGAGGCCGCGCCGCGCGCGGGCGCGCGCTTGGCGACATGGGGCATGTTCGCTGGGTGCGTCGCGGTGCTGTTCGCGGTCGGCTTCGGCGCGGGGCGTGTCATCAGCGCAGTGCGTTCCGGCGACTTCCTGGTGACCGCCGAAGCCGCCAGCCCCACCGCCGCGCCGATCGAAACGCCGGCCGCCGCGCTGCCGCTGCGCGCCGCGCGGCTGGAGCGCGAGCCTTGGCGCGAGGTCGCGCGCGCGATCGACGCCGGCGCCGCCGCGCGCATTCAAGATCGCGCCGCCGCCGGCGATGCGGAAGCGCAAACGCTGGCGTGCCTCGGCCACATGGCCGGCGCGCCGGGCTTTTTGCCGAGCCCCGCCGCCGCGCGCGCGCAATGCGACGCCGCCGCCGCGCAGCACGATGCAGCGGGGCTTTATCTCTCCTGGGCGCTGCAGCGCAGCGCCGCGCATGCCGGCATCGCCGAAGGGCAAGCGCGGGCGCGTTTGGCTGAAGCAGCGCAGCGCGGCTTCAGCGCCGCGCAAATCGATTACGCGCTCTCCGGCGCCGAACCGGCGGAAGCCGGGCGGCTTTTGCTGGCGGCTGCGGAGAAAAACGATCCGCGCGGGCAATACGAATACGCCCGCTGGCTGCGCGACAGCCCCGCCGGCCCGCGCGATCCGCGCGCCAGCCTGCCCTATCTGCAACGCGCCGCCGATGCGGGCGAGGTGCAGGCCATGCACATGCTGGCGACATTGCACCGCGACGGCATCGGCGCCCCGCGCGACGAAGCGCGCGCCCGCGCGCTATACCGCCGCGCCGCCGAGCGCAACCACCCGCCCTCGATGTTCAATCTGGCCGACATGCTGCGCGGCGGCGCCGCGCAAGAGCGCAGCGAAGCCATCGCGCTATTCCAACAGCTCGCCTGCATGCGCGATGAGCACCAGATCGCCCCGCTGGCGCAAAGGCGCCTGCGCCACCTCGGCGCGCCTGCTGCGTGTTAACGTGGCGAATGGTCCCCTCCCCGCGAGGGGAGGGGATCGAGGGGTGGGGTGAACCTCGACATTGCAAAGTTGGAGCGCGCGCCCCCTGGCGCGCATGTGGCGCGTGCGTCACAAGGAGATGCGGCCCGGGGGCCCGCGCTCCAACTTGCCTGACATCGTGTTGCTCCCCGCCCCCTGCCCCCTCCCCCAAAGATCGAAATCTGAGGGAGGGGGTTCCGTGGAGGTTTCCTGGCGAGGCGGGAAAAGGATTTGCTATGCATCGCGCGCAATGATTTGGCGGTCGATCTATCGCGGCGCGGAGCCTCAGCGCGTCAACAAATGGCTTGCCGCCGAGGGCGTGTGCTCACGCCGCGAGGCCGAGGCGCTGATCGCCAAGGGGCTTGTCACGATCAATGGCGAAAAAGTCGCCGATCCGGGCCGCAAGATCGAGCCGGGCCAAGAGATCGAAGTGGGCGCGGCCAGCGCGCGAGCGCAGATCAGCGCGGTGCTGAACAAGCCCGTGGGCTTCGTTTCCGCTCAGCCCGAGCATGATCAGATCCCCGCCGCGCGCCTGCTGACGCGCATGAATCTGATCGGCGCCCCGCGCAACATGCCCACCAAACGCACGCGCCTCGCCCCGCTCGGCCGGCTCGATCAGGATTCGCGCGGGCTATTGCTGCTGAGCGAAGACGGCGTGCTGGCCAAAGCCATCATCGGCCCTGAGTCCAAGCTCGATAAAGAATATCTGGTGCGCGTCGATGGCCGCGTGGATGAAGCCAAGCTCAAATTGCTGCGCCACGGCCTTGCGCTCGATGGGCGCCAGCTGAAGCCTGCGAAGGTGTCCATCGCCGAGCCGCAGATGCTGCGCTTCATCCTCACCGAAGGGCGCAACCGGCAAATCCGGCGCATGTGCGAAGCGGTGGCGCTCGAGGTGATCGATCTCTACCGCATCCGCATCGGCCCGCTGCAGATCGGCGATCTGCCCGAAGGCAAATGGCGCGCCCTCACGCCGCAAGAGCGTGACGCGCTGATCCGCGAGAGCAGAGGCTGAAAAACGCCGCGCGCAAAGCCGCCCTATCGCAACGCCCCAAGCGACAGCGCCTCACGCACAAACGGCGCCGCCAGCGCTTCGTCCTTGTCCGCGACGCGCACCGCGGCGTAGCCGTCCTCGCCGGGCGCCTCGTGCACGTGCGCCGCCAGCGTTTCGGCGTCCACAGCCCAGTAATGCGCGATCCCGTGACGCGCATAGAGCGCCGCCTTTGCGTTCAGATCGAAGTCGAGCGAAGAATCGCCGATCTCGAACAGCAGCGTCACGTCCGGCCCGCGCACGTCTTCCGGCAGGATATGGCGCGGATAGATCAGCAGGTCCGGCTCCACGAAGGTCCGCTCGGAGAGATAGAGCGTGGTCTCAACCGCCAGGATAAGGCCGTTGGGCTTCATGAAGGGGGTCAGCGCTTCCGCGAGCCTGACCTTCACCCATTCATGCCTGTTATGCTTCGGCGACATCAGCGCGAGTTCCCCCTCGATCAGCTCGACGCGTTCTTGCGGCCGGATCAGCCCCGTTTCGACCATGCGTTCGACGTCCGCGGTGGTGAACCGGCGGCGCATCTCGGCGGGGATCAGGGGCGCGTTCATGAGCGCCATCCTAGCCTGCTCCCGCGCGCCAGAGAAGGCTGGATTGCGCCCGCGCCGGCGCGATAGAAGGCGCTTCATCATCTCGATCATCTCGCTGATCGTCGCCTTCAGCCTGGGCGGGCGCCTGATCGGGCCTTGAGCTGGCTCAACGCCCATTGCGCCGGCGCAGCTCCGCCAGCAGCGCTTTATCGAAATCGGAAGCCGGCGCGCTGTTCAGCGCGCGCACGAAGTCCGTCACGTCCGAGCGCCGATGCGCTTCTTCAAACGATGGCCCCGGCAGAATGCCCTGCTCGTAGAGATATTCATCCGAGCGCCCGGTGAGGATGAACGCCGGCGTCCAATCAAGCCCGGCGGCCTTGCCCAGCTCATTGGTGCAGTTTGAGAAGATCGTGTTGTAATAACGCGGCCGCGTTTCCAGCGATTGCGTGCGCGCCAGCAGCGTTTGCAGCAGCGTCAGGTTTTGTTCGCTGGTGATGTCCACCGGATAGACGAACACTTCGTGATCCAGCATCACCACGCGCCGCGTCAGAAAATCGCGCGCGCCGCCCCACACGTAAGCAAGCTCAAACGCATTGAAGAGCCCCCAGAAGGCCGAATAATCCTCGTGCCGCTCGCGCCGCGCCTCGATCGTCAGCCCCAGCAGGCGATCGCCTTCAAACTCGAACAACAGCAAAGTGTGCGCCGCCAGCTGCGAGCCAGGCTGCGGCTCCAGCATGAACCACACTGCGCGCAATTCATCGAACCGGAACGCCGCGTCGCCGTACGCAACGATCGGCTCGCCTTCGCCGTAAGACCAATCGCTCACCGGCGTCACGGAAAATTCCTCCGCGCTGATCGTCACATCGGCGGTGCGCGCGAGATAGGGATACCAATCGCGGTCATTGCGCGCCGATGCGGCGATGGCGCCGAGCGCGCCCAAGCAAAGAATAGCGGCGATCGAGGCGATTGCGGGCCGCAGGGGGTGCGCGCCGAACCAAGCCCATATAGTTTTCAATCCCCGCTCCCTGGCCGGCGCCGCTGAACGCGCTATCTCGACTCGTTCATCTTCTGGAGGAAAGTATGAAATTGCCGTTCCTGACGATCGCCGGCATTTTGGCGCTCGCCGCCTGCTCTGAGCCTGCTGAGACGCCCGCCGCGCCCGCGCCTGAAGCGGCGGCGGAAACGATCAGCGTGCAGATGCACAACGCCACAAGGCATGGCGCGGGCGATGGGATCGGCGCGATCGAGATCGCCGACAGCGCGGGCGGCGCGGTGTTCAATCTGAACCTCACTGGCCTGCCCCCTGGCCAGCACGGCTTCCACGTGCACGAGCACGCAAGCTGCGCGCCCCATCCCAGCAGCGACGGCGTTATGGAGCCCGCGCTTGCCGCCGGCGCGCATTGGGATCCAGAAAGCACGGGCACGCATGCGGGCCCGCAAGGCGCCGGGCATCTGGGCGATCTGCCGCTGATCGAGGTCGGCGCCGATGGCGCGGCCCAATTCAGCCTCACCGCACCGCGCATCACGCAAGTGTCGCAATTGCGCGGCCGCGCGCTGATGATCCACGCCGGCGGCGACAATTACACCGATACCCCAGCCAATGGCGGCGGCGGCGCGCGCCTCGCCTGCGGCGTGATCGGCTAGGTTTAGCTCTGCTGAAGCGCGCCTTTAGGGCGTCGCCGGCTTGGCGGCGCCCGCGCCGGCGCCCATTTAGGAAGCGACCAGCTTCGCTGGCCGCACGCACGCCCCTGTGCTAGTGCGGCCCTATCGGATCATCATAAGGAGCATCCCAATGGCGCTGCGCATCGGCGACAAAGCCCCCGACTTCGAGGCGGAAACCACCAAAGGCCGCATCAAATTCCACGAATGGCTGGGCGACAGCTACGGGATTTTGTTTTCGCACCCCAAGGATTTCACGCCCGTCTGCACCACCGAGCTTGGCTATCTGGCGCGGCTCGAACCGGAATTTTCCAAGCGCAATGTGAAGGTGATCGGGCTTTCGGTCGATCCGGTCGATAACCACCATCGCTGGCGCGAGGACATTAGGGAAGTCACCGGCGGGGATGTGCAATATCCCATGATCGGCGATCACGACCTCAACGTCGCCAAGCTTTACGACATGCTGCCGGCCGAAACCGCGGGCACCAGCGAAGGCCGCACCGCGGCGACCAACGCCACCGTGCGCACCGTGTTCATCATCGGGCCCGACAAGCTGATCAAAGCGGCGCTGATTTATCCGATGTCTTCGGGCCGCAATTTCGATGAAGTGCTGCGCCTGGTGGAATCGATCCAGCTCACCGCGACCCACAAGGTGGCGACGCCGGTGAACTGGAAGAGCGGCGAAGACGTCATCATCGTGCCGGCCGTGTCAGACGAAGACGCCAAAAAGCAATTCCCCAACGGCTGGACCACGGTGAAGCCGTATCTGCGCGTGGTGCCGCAGCCGAAGTAGCCGCCAGCACAATCCCTCCCCGCA
>DAOMPU010000193.1:5148-5547 GCA_035444925.1 Terricaulis sp.
GGGTGGGGAGATGGCGCTATAGCTTGCAAGCAATCGCGCCGCCGCCCCACCCGTCGCTGCGCGACACCCTCCCCTCCCGGGGAGGGAAAAGTTCACGCCAGCACGTCGCGCGCATCCCGATGCCGCGCAAACCAGGCGCGCGCGTAGCCGCAGATCGGCGTCAGCTTCACGCCCTTGGCGCGCGCATCCTCCGCCAGCGCCGCCATCAGCCGCGCCGCATGGCCTTGCCCGCGCGCGACGCCTGGCGTTTCCACGTGCAGGATGGCGCGCACGCCCTCTCCGTCGCGGTAGCGCGCGAAGGAAGGCCCGCCTTCGTGATCGAGCTCATATTGGTGTGCGGATTGGTTGTCGCGGAAGGCGCTCATGCTTGCTCCTGGCGTTTAACGGGCGGCGGCGCTA
>DAOMPU010000194.1:0-5536 GCA_035444925.1 Terricaulis sp.
GTCAAGCTGCCGCTGACGGTGGACGGCCTCAAAGCCTGCAAGGTGCTGGAGGAGGAAGGCCATCCCACCAACGTCACGCTTTGCTTCTCGGCGGTGCAGGCTCTGCTGGCGGCGAAGGCGGGCGCGACCTTCATCTCGCCCTTCCTCGGCCGGCTGGACGATAACGGTGCTGACGGGATGGGCCTGATCCGCGAAATCCGCGCCATTTATGACAATTACGGCTTTGAGACGAACATCCTGGCCGCCTCGGTCCGCTCGGCCGCGCATGTGCGCGATGTGGCTTTGGCGGGCGCCGATTGCGCCACCATCCCGCCCGCGGTGTTCAAGAGCCTCTACAAACACGTGCTGACGGATTTGGGGCTCGAGGCTTTCCTCAAGGATTGGAAGGCGACCGGGCAATCAATTCTATAGGCAGTAAATCAAAAGCCCCGCTCCTTTCGGAACGGGGCTTTTTCCTGCGCTTTCGCGCGGAATTTAGCGGCCGGTCAGCCGGTTGAGACGGGCGATATCGTCGTCCGTCGTCGCGCGCGCGGCCTGCATGGATTGATCGGCGGCGGCCAGTTGCGCGCGGACAGCGGCGACATCGAGCGGCTCGATCAATTGCGCATGCACCTCACGCGTGGAGGCGCCGGCTTCGCGGATCGACAGCATGCCCATCTGCGTCAGCGGCACGGCAAGGCCGAGCACCATCATCAGACCAGCGCCAGCGACAAAGCTAGTGGCGATCATGCGCATGGTGGCCTTGCGGCGGGCTTGGGTGGGCGAGACGTACATGGGGAACAAAGGCTCCGAGGCAGTCGGCCGGTTAACAGAAGGTTACCGGCCTTGCAAATCATAGTTTGCGGCGCCGAAGAGATTTTCGAAGTGACCCCCGTCACCATCCCTCGTGGCCAACACCCTGCCGTCTTCTGCGGCTCAGTGCAGATCGTAGCAGGGAAAGCTGAATTCAAGCCGAATCGGGCAAAAGCCTCGGTTGCGATTCCGCAAGGCTTGCGGTCTAAACGGGGCCGGAATGCGCCATGTTGCGGCGCGGCAAGGGCGACACCATGGATAGCGTTTCGAAGCCTCCCCGCCCCCTACGGAAAGCGGTATTGCCGGTCGCCGGCTTCGGTACGCGGGTGCTTCCCGCCACCAAATCAATCCCGAAGGAGATGCTGCCGGTGTTCGACCGGCCGGCGATCCAATACGTCGTGGACGAGGCGGTGGCCGCCGGGATCGAGCACATCGTCTTTGTCACAGGGCGCAACAAGGGCGCGATCGAGGACTATTTCGATCACGCATATGAACTCGAATTAACGCTCGAGAAGAAGGGCAAGACCGCCCAGCTGGCGGAATTGGCCCCTTCCGTCCGCGCCGCCGGCACGATGAGCTTCGTGCGCCAGCAGGCCGCTTTGGGGCTCGGCCACGCCGTCTGGTGCGCGCGCGACATTATCGGCGACGAGCCGTTCGCGGTGATGCTGCCCGACATGCTGATGATGGCCGCGCCTTCGTGCCTGGCGCAGATGGCGGCGGTGTATAATCAAACCGGCGGCAACGTGATCGCGGTTGAAGCGTGCGACGATCCTTCGATGTACGGCGTGATCGATCCGGAAAGCAAAGACGGGCGCGTGATCAAGATGCGCGGCATGGTGGAAAAGCCCAAGCGCGAGGCGGCGCCCTCCAACCTCGCCATCAGCGGCCGCTACATCCTGCAGCCGGAAATTTTCAAGCTGCTGGAAGATCAAAAGCCCGGCGCCGGCAATGAGATCCAGCTCACCGATTCGATGGCGCGGCTGATGCAGATGCAAAGCTTCCACGCGCTGGAATATGACGGCGTGACCTACGATTGCGGCGATAAGATCGGCTATCTGCGCGCCAACGCCGCGTTCGCGCTGGCGAACCAAGAACACGGCGCAAAAGCCGCGGAAACATTGGCGAAATTGCTCGCCGAGCGCAAATGAGACGCCCCAACCCCGCCGAATTCCATACGCGCGAAGCGCTGATGGAAGCGGCCGCGGATTACATCGCCGAAGCTTTGCAGGAAGCGCTTGGCGAACGCGGGCAAGCGTGCGCCGCGCTCTCGGGCGGCTCCACGCCGGAGCCCGCCTACGCCCTGCTCGCAGCGCGCGACCTCGATTGGCCGCGCATCCGCTTCGCGCTGGTGGACGAACGTTTCGTGCCTCCCGATCACGAGGCCTCCAATGAGCGAATGCTGCGCCGCGCGCTCGCGCCCGCGCTGGCGAAAGGCGCGACGCTAATTCCCATGTATTCGCCGGCGCGCGACCTCGCCGAAGCGGCCGATCACGCCGAGGCGCTCTATGCGCCGCTTCAGATCGACGTGGCGATGATGGGCATGGGCGAAGATGGGCACACCGCGTCATGGTTTGCGGACGCCGCAAACTTTGATGAGCTGGTGAGCGAAAACAATCCGCGCACGGTGATGGCGACGCACGCCCCCAGCGCAACGGGAACGCCGCAGCGGCTGACGCTGAGCTTCAGCGGGCTTCGCCGCGCCGGCCGCGTGGGCCTGCTGATCACCGGCGAGGCCAAGCACAAACTGATCGGCGCCGCGTACATGAATGTGACGTCAGCTCCGGCGGGCCGGCTTTTCCTTCACCCGGCGGGCTTCCCCCAAGTGTTCTGGGCGCCCTAGCCGCCCCCAAGCCCCCAACGCGAGCCGGATTGCCAATGACACCGGTGTCGTATATGCAGACCTAACCCGAGAAGCGGGCGACATCCCAAGGGAGGAAGGGAGCGCCGTGACCACTGAAGCCAGCCAGATTGCCCGTGCTTTTGTGGCCGCGCGCCGCGAAGCCAGAGCTTTGCCCGGATTCCCGGGCAAGCCGCCGTCCGATTTGGCCACCGGTTACCTAGTGCAAGATGCAGCGATCGGAATGTGGCCGGACGCCGTGGCCGGCTGGAAGATCGGCCGTGTGCCGGCGCCGCTGGCGGCCAAGCTCGGCGCGGACCGGCTGGCCGGGCCGATTTTCTCCAAGCTGGTTTGGCGCGACGCGCCCGGCGCGGAAACGCCCTTCCCGGTCTATGAGGACGGCTTCGCCGCCGTGGAGGCCGAATATGTGTTCGTGATCGGCGCGGATGCGCCGGCGGACAAGACGAGCTGGACGCGCGCGGAAGCGGAAACGCTGATCGGCGCGATGCATGTGGGCGTGGAATTGGCGGGCAGCCCGCTTTCCACCATCAACGACCTTGGCTCCACCGTCGTCGTCTCCGATTTCGGCAACAATCACGGCCTGATCCTCGGTCCCGAAGTGCCGAATTGGCGCGCCGAGCTGGATAAAGGCCTGCACGCGGAAACCTTCATCGAAGGCGAGCGCGTGGGCGCAGGCAGCGCCGACGCGAAAGCCGATGGCCCGCTCGATGCGCTGGCGTTCCTCGCGGGGCACCTCGCCGGGCGCGGCATGCCGCTGAAGGCCGGCCAGCTGATCTCCACCGGCGCGGTGACGGGCGTGCACGATATTCGCATCGGCCAACGTTCGCGCGTGAGCTTCAACGGCAGCGGCGATATTCTGTGCGCTGCGGTGAAAGCCGAAGCGAACGGAAGGGGCGGCCCATGATTTCCCGGCGCGCGATGATGGGCGCGAGCGCCCTGGCTGTTGCGGGCGCCGGCGCGGCGCTGGCGCAGAACGCGGGCGCAACAACACTTACGGCGGTGGATGTGCATCCCACCGACTACCCCACGGTCGAAGCCGTGCGCTGGATGGGCGCGGAGATCGCGCGCGAAACCGGCGGGCGGATCAATTTTCGCCTCTACCCTTCCGGCCAGCTCGGCACGGAAACCGATACGGTGACGCTGGCGAGCTTCGGGGTGCTGGATATTGCGCGGGTTTATCTCGGCGCCGTGAACAACGCCTTCCCGGCCACCATGCCGCTGGCGCTGCCCTACACGTTCCGCGACGAGGGCCACATGCGCCGCGTCTGCGATGGCGCGATCGGGCGCGAAATTCTTGAGACGTTCAGGCGCCGCGATCTGATCGGCCTCGCCTTCTACGATAGCGGCATGCGCTCGATGTATAATGCACGCCGCCCGATCCACACCCCGGCCGATATGCACGGGCTCAAAGTGCGCGTGCCGCGCGCGGACGTGTTCATGGCGACTCTGACCGCGATGGGCGCGAACGCCACGCCGCTGCCGTTTGGCGAAGTGTTCACCGGCCTGCAAACGCATCTGCTGGATGGCGCGGAAAACAATTGGGCCACGTTCCAATCCACGCGCCAATACGAGGTCGCGCGCTATTGGTCGGAAACCAATCATTGCGCGGCGCCCGAAGCACTGCTGCTTTCCAAGCGGCGCTTCGACAGCTTCGCGCGCGCCGATCAGGATTTGATCTTGGCCAAGGCGAGCGAGAGCGTCGCCGTGATGCGCCGGCTGTGGGACGAGAAACAAACCGCCGCGCGCCAAACCGTGCTGGACGCAGGCGTTGCATATAATTTGGCCGATATCGAAGCGTTCCGCGCCGCCGTGGCGCCGATGCGCGCGCGCTTCACCCGCGACGATAGCGCCGCCGCCATGCTGGCGCGTATCGACGCGCACGAATAACGAGCGCCGCACAAGCGGCGATGGGGAGAGGAAACATGGGCGCGCTCAAAGGCGCATTCTCCGCGCTTGCGCGGCTGGCCATGCTGGTGGCCACGGTTTCGCTTTGCACGCTGGTGCTGGTGCTGGCCTGGCAGGTGTTCGGCCGCTACGTGATGAACGAAAGCCCGGGCTGGACCGAGCCTGTCGCGCTGACCTTGATGGGCGTCGCCGCTCTCTTCGGCGCGGCGGTCGCGGTGCGCAACGAGACGCACTTTGCATTTCCGACTTTGGTTGAATCCGCGCCCGCGCCGATGCGCGCGGCGCTCAAAGCGCTCTCGCGCCTCATCGCACTCGGTTTCGGCGCGGCGCTTTGCTTTTACGGCTGGGTGCTGATGGCGGACGCCTGGGACGTGCCGATGGCGGGCGCGCCTTTGCCCGAAGGGATCAGCTTCGTGGGCGTGTTCGCGGGCGGGGCGCTGATCGCACTGTTTGCATTCGAGCGCTTGCTGAGCGGCGACCCAGAACAGAAGGAAGCGTAAGCCCCATGGAAATCGCTATTCTCTTTGGGGTGTTCGCCGTGCTGCTGGTGCTCGGCGTGCCGGTGGCGTTCGCCATCGCCATGGCGAGCGTGGCGTGCGTGATCTCGCTTGGCCTGGAGCCGATCGTGGTGGTGCAGCAAGTGGCCTCGGGCTTCACCAAGGTCTCGCTGCTCGCCATTCCGCTGTTCATCTTCGCGGGCGAATTGATGCTGCGCGGGGGCATTTCCGAACGGCTGATATCGCTCGCCTCCTCGCTCGTTGGGCATTTGCGCGGCGGCCTTGGGCAAGTGAGCGTGCTTGCCTCCACTTTTTTTGGCGGCGTTTCCGGCTCGGCGCTGGCGGATGTTTCCGCCATCGGCTCAACCATGATCCCGCAAATGGAAAAGCGCGGCTTCTCCAAGGATTATGCGGTGGACGTGACGGTTTCGGCCGCGCTGGTGGCGCTGCTTTTGCCGCCCTCGCACAATCTCATCCTCTATTC
>DAOMPU010000195.1:0-5462 GCA_035444925.1 Terricaulis sp.
TCATGTAGGCGCGCTGATAATAATTGTGGCCGAGCTCGTGGTGGATGGTCTGGAAGTGCTCGGCGTTGATCTGAATGCATTGCTTCACGCGGATGTCCTCGCGCGAGTCTAGATCCCAGGCCGAAGCGTGGCACACCACGTCCCGATCGCGCGGGCGGGTGAGCAGCGAGCGCTCCCAGAAGGTTTCCGGCAGCGGCGCAAGGCCGAGCGAGGTGTAAAAACCCTCCGCCGTGCGCGTCATGCGCACCGCGTCATAGTTCGCGCGCGTGAGCAGCTGCGTGGTGTCATAGATGCGCGCCGCGTTGCGGGGGCGCACGATCGGCATCAAAGTGGTCCAATCCTGGGCCCACATATTGCCGAGCAAATCGGCGCGGATCGGCTGATCGAGCGGCACGACGCTATTGCCGAGTTGGCGGTTCAGACCGCTGCGCACAAAGCAATGCAGCTCCTCGTAAAACGGCTTCAGCTGATTCCAGAGGCGCTCGACTTCGGCCTCCATTTCGGCGGCCGGCATGTCGTAATTGGAAAGCCACATCTGGCCCACATTGTCGAAGCCAAGATCGCGCGCGCCCTGGTTGGCGATCTCGACCATGCGGGCGTAATCCTCGCGCATGGGCGCGGCGGTGGCGTGCCACTTGGTCCAGATTTCTTCCAGGCGCGCGGGGTTGCGCTCCGTGCCCATCAACGTCTCGAGTTCATCGAGCGTGACCTGGCGGCCCTGGTAATCGATGCGGCCGGTTGAATAGATCGACGCAAGGCGGGTGGTGATCTCGGAGAGCTGGCTAGCCGCGCCTTCGGTTTGCGGCGCCGGCAAGACGAGACTTAGACGCAGGAGATCGACCTTGCGGCGCGTATCGGCGTCCAGATCGGCGTCGGCGAAACGGCCCGCCCCGCTGGCCAGGCGCACGCGCGCCTCGGTGCCTTCGGCGTCCGAACGCTGCAACAGCCATTCGGTGTCGTAATTGATGTAGGTGTTATAGACCCAGGCGATGCGGGCTTCGCGCTCGGAGCGTTCGGCCAGTTCGGTCTCGGCCTGCTGGATGAAGGTTTGCGCGTCGGCGGCGCTTGGCGCCGCCGCGGCGGGCGCGGCGGTGTCGCTGGTGTGGGCGCAGGCGGCGAAGGCGGCGATCGCCACCCATGAAGCGGCCATGCGCAAAAGCGGCTTGGAAATCATGACGTCTCCCTCTCGTGCGCGCGGTTTTAGCGCCGCGCCTTCTTGTTACAAGCTCTCTGCGGCGAGCCACTCGATGCCGTCGGCGGACATCATGAAAACGGCCGCTTCGCGCCGCTGCGCCCCCACGGCGGCGAAGAAACGCTGCGCCACCTCGTTCTCGACCCCGGTGGTGATGGCCAGTTCCCGCGCGCCCAGATCGCGCGCCCGGCGGGCCACGCAAGACATGAGCTTGCGCGCCAGCCCGGTGCGGCGCGCCTCGGGCGCGACGTAAAGCTCGCACAGCACCACGTTGGGCGCGGCGCGGCGGAAATCATAGCTCTTGGAGATCACGGCCTGGCCAAGGACGGGCGCGTTGCTCCGCTCCTGCGCGAGCCATGCTTCAAACAGGGCGTTCTGGCCGAAGGCGTGCGCGCGCACGCGATCAATGTCGAGGCTGGATTGGACGCCCTCCTCCTCGGCGGCGGCGGCCGCGAGCCGGGCGATGATTTCGCTATCGCGTTGCACTGCGCGTCTGATCTGCACGCTTCACGCTCCCGCGTGAATTTAAGCCGCCGATCCAGCGCACGCGCAAGCGATCAAACGGCCACGGCGGCGATTACATGTCCGACCAGGGGCCCACGGGATGATCTTCGTTCGATTCCCAATCGCCGCCGCGCCGCGCGATGAACGCGCCAAGGAGCGTCAGCCCCACAACGATCGCAACCGCCACCAGGAACCAGAAAAACATCCGCACCGCTCCACGCGGCGACGCGCGCCGCATCCGTGAGGCTAAAGCGCCCCTCCTTCTGCTCGTTTGGCTTGGTTAGCACGATCCGCCGGATTTTTCGAGGCTAATCCGACCCATACGCGCAAAGGGGGAACAGCGCGTCCCAGCCAAAAGAACAGCCAGCAGCCCGCCGCCGTGACCGCGAGCAGCAGCGGCGCCTCGATCCATAGCGGCAGCGCCAGCGCGTCGAGGTGATAGCCCGCGACCACGATGATGGTCTGGTGGATCAGATAGAAGGGAAAGATCGCTTGCGTGAGCAGGCGCCGCACGGGGCCATCGGCGTTGGCGAGGTGTTTATGCGCAAAACCCAGCGCCGCCACGATCGCGCCCCAGGCCTGCGCTTCGCGCACGCAACGAAACACATTTCGCACCCAATCTGGCGGCGGGGCGTTCTCGTTGTAGCCGGCAAAATAGACCTGCAGCGCGGCCCACGCCGCCAGCGCGAGCGCAAGCGCCAGCCAGCGATAGCGCACGCAGCCGTCGAAAAACGCCTGGTGCTTCGCAACTGCAAAACCAAACAGGAAGACGCTGAGATAAAGCGCGTGCAGATACCAATCGTCGCGAAAATCATGGCTGTCGCCAAAGATCGGAAACAGCGCCACGCGCATGGCGGCCATCGCCAGCCAAGGGGTGATTAGCAGGAACGGCCCTGAGATCAGCCCGCCCAGCGCCTTGGGCGCGCGCCGCAGCAGCGGCAGCACAAGCACCAGCGCCAACGTGTAGAGGATGAGGTAAGCGACGAACCACATGTGGTTATAGGTCGGCGTGGTGAGGCAGCCGTCGCTGTCGCACCAATTGCCGGAGGCGGTGACGTACCTCACATAGAAATTGTCAAGCGTGAGCGGAAACTGCGCGGCTTCCCATGCCGGATTGCCTTGGATCGCTTCGACCACCTCGTAATACGCCTGCGGCGGCACGATCACGAAGATCGCCAGCAAGAGCGGGGGCCAAAGCCGCCCCATGCGCGCGCCGGTGAAGCGCCAGGCGCTCATCTTGTCGAGCATGAAGCGGGACGCCGCGCCCGCCACCAGGAACAGAAGCGAAAGCCGCCAGGGGCTCGAGATCTGCATCAGCGGCTCGATCAGATCGCTGGCGCGGCTGGATTTCACATGCCAGTCCCAGGTCACGTAAAACATGCCCACGTGGTAGAAGATCAGCAGGCCGAAAGCGGCGATGCGAACCCAATCGAGATCGTAGCGGCGGTCAGTCATGCGGGCGGCGCCCTCCTTTGGGGAGCGCTTCTTCCGCCGCCGCTCCCGCTCCGCTAGCGTGGCGCCGCGCCCGGCGAGCGGCTGGGACGAACGGGGAGCCCCTGGTGACCAACGGCGGCCAAGCCGGGACGAGCGGTGCAAGCGGGTTTCGCCCTGGCCCTTGGGGGACGGTGGCGCTGATCGGCGTTCTGGTCGCTGCCGTGAACATCAGCTCGGAACTGACCGAGCTCGGCCGCTCCAATTCCAGCGTCCACTGGGCGGCCCCGATGCTGTGGGAGCTTTCCAGCGCGCTGGTGATCGTGGGCATCGCGCCGCTGATCGGCAGGGCGGTGCGGCGCTGGCCGCCTCAGGGCGACGACCTCGTCCGCGCCGGCTTCATCCATCTCGGCCTCACCCTGCCCTTCGCGCTGGCGCACGTGGTTGCGGTGTTCGTGATGCGCGAGGCGGCCTATGCGGCCGTGGGCGCCCGATACGGCTTCTTCGATGACGGGGTGCTGGAGACGTTCCTCTACGAGTGGCGCAAGGACGTGCTGGTCTATGGCGCGATCGCGGCGACCTATTGGTGGTTCCAACGCCGGGCCGAGCAGCCGGCGCCCGCGCGGCCGGGCGACGACCGGATCGAAATCCGCGACGGCGCGGGCGCTGTGTTCCTGGCCCCAGCGGACCTGCTCTGGGTGGAGGCGGCGGGCAATTACGTGGAATTCCACACCGCGGCGCGCACGCATCTGGCGCGCGGCACGCTGGCGGCGTGGGAGGCGCGGCTGAGCGAAAAGGGCTTTGCGCGCGTTCATCGCTCGCGGCTTGTCAATCGTGGCGCCATCGCCTCGATCAAGCCCACGCCTTCCGGCGATGTTGAAATCACCTTGCGCGACGGGCGCACTTTGGCCGGCAGCCGCCGCTACCGCGACGCCCTGAACGCCGCGCCCGCACGCTGAGCTTGGGAGCTTTTATGCGCTTTGTACTTCTCGCGGCGATCCTCGCGCTTACCGCCTGCGCGCCTACCTATGTTGTACTTCCAGACGCGAACGCGGAGGCGACGACGCAAGCCGCACGAGGCGCGCCCATTATTTTCGCCGAGAGCTACACGCTGCACTCGGCGGTGCTGGGCGATGCGCGTGAGATCAATGTATGGGTTCCCCCCGATTATGATGAGAACGCAGAGCGCCGCTACAATGTGGTCTATGTGATCGATGGCGGGCTCGATCAGGATTTCGTGCATATCGCCGGGCTCGGCGCGTTGGGCGCGCTGAGCTGGACCTATGAGCCGCTGATCATCGTAGGCGTGCGCACCAATGATCGCCGCCATGAACTCACCCCGCCCGCAACCGATCCGCGCTATGTGCAGGAATTTCCCAACGCAGGCGGGGCCGGCGATTTTCGCCGCTATCTGCAAACCGAGCTGATCCCCTTCATCGAGGCGCGCTATCGCACCGGCGCGCGCCGCGCGGTGGCTGGCGAGTCCCTGGCGGGGTTGTTCATCGTCGATACATTGCTGGCGCAGCCAGGCTTATTCAGCGACTACATCGCCATCAGCCCAAGCCTCTGGTGGGACGATCGCGCCATGGCGCGCCGCGCCGGCGATCTGGCGCGCGCGCAGAATTACGCGGAAAAACGCCTGTTCCTGGCTGTCGCCAACGAAGGCGGCACGATGCAAGACGGGATCGATCGCGTGCGCGCGGCATTGGCGCAAACCGAACTGGAGATGCGCTACTCAGACCGCAGCGCAACGGAAACGCACGCCACCATCTATCATAACGCCACGCTCGATGCGCTGCGCTGGCTCTATCCGATGCCGCCCTATGACGGGGAAACGCCGTGGTTCATGATCGAGGGCGCAGCGCCGCCGGCGCCGCAATGATCAGAACAGATCGGCGCTGACTTCGGCGCGGCGGGTCATCACGCCGGTTTCGCCGCGCGGGCGCACGATGCGGATTTTATCCGCCGGCGCGCCGGCCTGCACCAAAGCCGCCTGCACGCGCTGGGCGCGCAAACGCATTTCCGCTTCGCGCGAAGAGCGGCTGCCGCGCGCGTCGGGATAGGCGGTGATGGTGAGGCCGCGCAACTCGCCCCCGGCGTTTGTGCAATCGCTCACCTGCTGCATCAGGCGCGCCAGCAGCGGATCGGCCAGCGGCTGCAGCGTGGCGGATTCTTCGGTGAAATAGATGGTGACGCTCGTTGGGGCGCATTCCGCGCGCGGAGAGGGCGTCGGCTGCGGCGCTAGATTAAACCCCGCGCACGCCGCCGCCAGCGCGGCCAACGCCGCAACGCTCACACCAACAGCCAACCGATTCATGGCGCACTCCCCTCAATG
>DAOMPU010000196.1:0-5444 GCA_035444925.1 Terricaulis sp.
AAAATGCTCACGCGCACGAGAGTGAATATTGACACCCGGCCGGTTTGATGGCTCACTCTACGCCAAGCGCCGCCGACACGAGCGGCGCAAGGGGAGGATCATGATGAGAGCGTTGCTCTTCGCGTCGGCTTGCGCCGCCGCCCAAATTGCCTTGTGCCCGCCTGTTTTTGCGCAAAGCGCCGGCGATCCGTCCGCGCGCGCCGCGCGCGCCGGTGAAGACAACGAGATCGTCGTCACCGCCACACGGCGCGAAGAGCGCCTGCAGGATGTCCCGCTCGCCATCACCACGTTCTCGCAGGACGAGCTCGATGAGAAAGGCATCGTCGGCTATGAAGGGCTCGCGGCCGAAACCCCCGGTATCGTGCTCAATCGCGCCAGCGCCAATTTCAACAATTTCACCGCGCGCGGCATCGCCACCAACGGCTATGGCGCCAATCTGCAAAGCACGGTGGCGATTTATGTCGATGAATTGCCGATCTCCTCAAACGGCAATTCCACCATCCTCGATCCTAGCCTGTACGACGTGCAGCGTATAGAATTTTTGCGCGGCCCGCAGGGGACGCTGTTCGGTTCCGGCTCGCTCGCGGGCGCGCTGCGGATCATCACCAACAGCCCCGATCCGAACGCGTTTGACGCCTCGTTCTTAGCCGATCTCGGCATGACGGGATCGGATTCGCTGCGGCAGCGCTATAACGGCATGGTCAACGTGCCGCTGGTGCGCGATCATCTTGGCCTGCGCGTCGTCGGTTTCGTCCGCGACGAAGAGGGATACATCGACAATATCGGCACCGGCGTCGATAACGCCAACACGCTTGAAAGCTGGGGTGGGCGCGCCACGTTGCTCTGGGAGCCGACGGATCGCCTCTCGGTGCAATTGCGTTTCTCGAAAGAAGTGAGCGAGCCGCAGGACGCTTCGCTCGAGAACCCGCTGCGCGGCGAGGATGTGCGCCTGACTGACCGGCCCGACCTCTTCCAGGGCGATATGGAAACGCGCAACATAACCATCGGCTATCAGTTCGACGGCGCGAGCCTCACCAGTTCATCGACCTGGACCGATTATTCCGCGCTGTTTTACGTCGATCTCGCGGGCACCTATGCGCAGGCGTTCCCGTTCGCGCTCGATGCGGACGCCTGGGATGAGGTGTTTGTACAGGAAGCGCGCTTGGTCTCCGATCCGGGCGGGCGCATTGATTGGGTGCTGGGCGGCTTCTATTATGAGCGCCAGCGCGACGTTGATTACAATTACCGCTCGCGTCAGGATTTTCTCACCGCGCGCGGCATCACCGGCTTGCCGGATGAATATTATTCGCGCTCGCGCGCTTACTCGATCTCGCATGAGCGTGCGATCTTCGGCGAGTTGACCTATCGCTTTACCGAAGATTTGTGGACCACGGTGGGCCTGCGCTACGGCAACACCGATGCGCAAGGCTTTCAGGCCGCCGGCGGATACACCAGCAATTACCTGACCTATGCGTTCTTCGGGCTTTCGGGGCCGCTCACGCTCACGCCGGTTGCGGCGGCCACGGGCGCCAAAGTGGAAGAGGAGGGGCTCTCCTATCGCGTCAGCCTTTCCTGGCGGCCCACGCCTTCGCTCACGACCTATGGTGCGGTCGCCACCGGTTTTCGCGGTCCGCTGGTGAACGCGCGCGCGGGCCTTGTGAGCACGATCGATCCAACAGACATCGTCATCCCCTATGGCGCGGAGTCCGATCAGCTCATCAACTACGAAGTGGGCTTGAAAAGCCGATGGTTCGACAATCGCCTCTCGGCCAATCTCGCGTTTTATTATATCGATTGGAACGACATTCAGGTTCAGGCCAACCGCGTGTCGGACTCGGTGCAGTTCGCCACGAATATTGGCGGCGCCGTGAGCCGCGGCGTTGAGTTCGAGCTCGGCTATTTCCCAACCGACAGTTTCTCGATCTTTCTGAATGGCTCCTTCAACGACGCTGAAGTGGACTCGCTAACCGCGCAGGAGGCGGCGATTTCCGGCGCGGTTTCAGGCGCGCGCCTTTCCGGCCCGCGCGTGAGCGGTTCGCTGATCTTCAATTATCGGTTTGATGCGTTCGCGAATTCCGTCGGCAACGCCTCGGTCTCGGTGGTCCATGTCGATGGCTTCCCCAACATGTTCCCCAACACGCCCGGGCGGCCAAGTGTTCCTTCGCCGACCTATGACGAAACGGAGGCATACACCCATGTGAATGCGAACCTCGCTTTCGCGTTCGATCATTTCACCCTCGGGGCATATGTCGAAAACCTGTTCGATGATCGCTCGGTCATCTACATTCACCCCGAAGCATTTGTTGACGGGCGCTACGGGCGTCTGCGCCCGCGCACAGTCGGCGTCCGTCTGAAGTACGATTACTGATGGCGGCGTCATCGTCCGCTTCGGCAAGCCCGGCCGCGTCCTATGCGCGGCCGGGTGCGCGCGCTTGGACCGCGCTGGCGATCCTGTGCTTCGTCTATGTGCTGAATTTTCTCGATCGCCAATTGCTGTCGATCCTGGCCAAGCCGATCCAGGATGAGCTTGGCGTCACCGATACGCAGCTCGGCCTGCTTGGCGGGCTTTATTTCGCAGCGTTCTATTGCATCCTGGCGATCCCGATCGGTTGGCTGGCCGACCGCACCAATCGCGTGCGCGTTCTTTCGCTCGCGTGCGGTCTGTGGAGCGCGGCGACAGCCGCATGTGGCTTGGCGCAGAACTATCCGCAATTGGCGCTCGCGCGGATGACGGTCGGCGTGGGCGAAGCGGGCGGCGTGCCGCCATCGTACGCTATCATTTCGGATTATTTTCCGCCCGGCACGCGCGGCGCCGCGCTTGGGCTTTACAATTTCGGCCCGCCGATTGGGCAGGCGCTCGGGGTTGCGTTCGGCGCGGCGGTGGCGGCGAGCTTTTCGTGGCGTTCCGCCTTCGTCACCATCGGCGTCATCGGCCTTTTCACGGCGCTGATCGTGTGGCTGTTTGTGAAGGAGCCCAAGCGCGGCGGGCTGGATGTTGCGGATGCGGAAACGGACGCCAAGCCGGCGCCGGCGCCCTTCTGGGGCACAGTCCGCGACTTCTTCGCCAATCCGGTGCTGCGGCGCATGTCGATCGCGTGCGCGGCGACGCAATTTGTCACCTACGGCATTCTTAATTTCACCGTGCTTCTGCTGATGCGCGAGAAGGGGATGACGCTGGAGCAAGTGGCCGTCTATTACGCTCTGCTGATAGGCTTCGGCACGGTGGCGGGCATGTATGCCTCCGGGCGCCTGATTGATCATTTCTCGCGGCGCAGCAAGCAGGCGTACGCCTGGATTCCCGCAATCGGGCTGGTGCTGGCGACGCCGTTTTTCATCGGCTTTGTTTGGGCGCCAGGCTGGGAGCTCGCGCTGCTTTTCCTCATCTTGCCGACAGCATTCAATTATTTCTATCTCTCGCCGGCGGTTACGCTGGTTCAGGAAGAGGTGCGCCCCAATCAACGCGTGCTCAGCGGCGCGCTTTTGCTGTTGGTGATGAATCTCGTCGGTCTCGGCTTTGGGCCCACGTTTGTGGGAATCATGAGCGATTATTTCCAACCGACCAACCCCGACAACTCGTTGCAATTGGCGTTCTATTGTTTGGTTCCCTTCTACGTTCTGGCGGTGCTGCTGTTCATGCGGCTCGCGCGCGCTATTAAACGCCAAACCGGAGCATCGACATGAGAGGTTGGATCCAGGTTCTGGCCGCGGTGCTTGCGCTTGTGCTGGCCGCGCCGGCTTCGGCGCAAAATGCCCCGATCGTCCAACCGCCTGCCGGGCGCTTGCAGGGCGAAGCGCTCGATGGGGTCAACGTGTTTCGCGGCGTGCCGTATGCGCAGGCGCCTGTCGGCTGGCGGCGCTGGCGCGCCCCCGAGCCGATGCGCGCATGGCGCGGCGTGCGCGAGGCGCGCGCGTTTGGCGCGGCTTGCTATCAGCCCATCGCGCGCGGCGCCAGCATCTATGCGGGCGAAACGCCGACGATGAGCGAGGATTGCCTCTTTCTCAATATTTGGGCGCCGGCCAATGCGCAAAATGCGCCGGTGTTCTTTTGGATACACGGCGGCTCATTGACGGCGGGCGCGGGCAGCGAAGCCATGTACGACGGCGCACGCATGGCGCAGCAAGGCGTCATTGTCGTCACCATCAATTATCGGCTGGGCGCGCTCGGCTATCTCGCGCATCCCGAACTCAGCGCGGAATCGCGCCAGCGTGTCTCGGGCAATTATGGGCTTCTCGATCAGATCGAGGCGTTGCGTTGGGTTCAGCGCAATATCGCAGCCTTTGGCGGCGACGCCGGCAATGTCACGATCGCCGGGGAATCGGCGGGCGCGCTGAGCGTCATGTATCTCATGGCGGCTCCTGACGCACGCGGCCTGTTTCATCGCGCCATCGCGCAAAGCGCATACATGGTCACGGCGCCGCCGTTGCGCGATAATCTCTACGCCAATTTCTTTCCGGCCGAAGCGATCGGGGTTTGGGCGGCTGGCCGGCTCGGCGCGGCGAACCTTGCTGCGCTGCGCGGGATGAGCGCCGAGGCGATCACCAATGGGCTCGCTGGTTCGGGCTATTTCCCGTTCCCCAACATCGATGGGCGGGTGCTGCCGCGCCAATTGGTCGATGTGTTTGATCGCGGCGAGCAGGCGCCTGTGCCGATCCTTGCGGGCTTCAACGAGGGTGAGATTCGCTCGCTGCGCTTCTTGCTGCCGCAGCCGCCTGCCGATGCCGGCGCATACGAAACAGAAATCCGCGCCCGCTACGACGATCTCGCCGACGCCTTCCTTGCCCGTTATCCGAGCGGGACGATTGGCGAAAGCATGCTCGCTGCAACGCGCGATGCGATGTACGGTTGGACCGCCGAACGGCTGGTGCGCCAGCAAACGCGGCTTGGCGTTTCATCATTCCTGTATTTTTTCGATCACGGCTATCCGGCGACAGCGGCGGCGGATTTGCATGCCTTTCACGCGGCGGAGATTCCGTATGTGTTCGGCAATCTGGATAAGACGCCCCCGCGCTGGCCAGCTATCCCCGATACAGCCGAGGAAGCGGCGCTCTCTGATGCTATGCTGGGCTATTGGGTGAGCTTCGCGCGGGACGGTGCGCCAAGTGCGGCGGGGGCGGCGCAATGGCGCCCCTACGGCGCCGAGCGCGCCTATATGGCGTTCGCCGGCGTCGCGGAAGCGCGCTCCAACCTGTTGGCCGGGACATATGAATTGCACGAGGCTGTCGTGTGTCGCCGGCGCGCGCAGGGGGGCATTGCCTGGAATTGGAATATTGGCCTTGCCGCGCCGCCGCTGCCGGCGCAATCGCCGCGATGCCCGTGAACTTGCGTGCGCATTGGCGGCGCACAGCCCAAGCGAGGGGATGCGTCGATCAGCCGTGTTCGCTTGCTGCGGGCCATAGCGCTAACATTTGATAGGATTCGATCGAGGGAAAGATGGCGGCCAAGT
>DAOMPU010000197.1:0-1877 GCA_035444925.1 Terricaulis sp.
GTCGCGCCGCGCATGTTTGAGCTGCAACAAGGTGTCCTTCCACCAATGCCAAGCTTCTGGATCGTCCTGATCGATGGCGTGGAAATCGTTATATTCCACACTCCAGCCGATGGGGATGCGCAGAGGCTGAAGCTCATGCGTCATGTTTTCCGTCGCCAGGTGCTGCCGCTGGTGCCGTCCATCACCTCGACGCCGCGCGCGGCGAGTTCGTCGCGCAGGCGGTCGCTCTCGGCGTAATTCTTCGCCGCGCGCGCGGCGACGCGTTCGGCGACGAGCTTGTCGATTTCCGCCGCCGCTTCGCCGAAGCTGGCGCGGAACCAGTGTTCGGGATCGTCCAGAAGCACGCCCAGCAGATAGCCGGCGGCGAGCAATTCGCCCTTCGCCTTCGCCTTATCCGCGGGCTTGGCGGCGACATTGGCCGCGGTGGCGAGCGCGCTGAGTTCGGCGATGGCGGCGGGCGTATTGAGATCGTCGGCCAGCGCTTCCAGGAAGGCGCTGGGCGGCTCAAAATTGGTGATCTCCACGTCGCGCAGCCGCAGCGCCGCGCCATAGAGCCGATCCAGGCTGGCCTGCGATTGCCTTAACAGATCGTCGTTCCAATCGAGCGGCGCTTTGTAGTGCGCGCTCAGCAGCGCCCAACGGATCGTCTCGCCCTGCCAGCCCTGCTCGATCAATTCGCGCGGCGTGATGATGTTGCCGATGCTCTTGGACATCTTCTCACGATCCATGGTGAGAAAGCCGTTGTGCATCCACACGCGCGCCAGCGGGCGCCCGTGCGCGCATTCGCTTTGCGCGATTTCGTTTTCGTGGTGCGGGAAGATGAGATCGACGCCGCCGCCGTGAATATCGATCGGAGAGCCCAGCTCCTCCTCGATCATGGCCGAGCATTCGATGTGCCAGCCGGGCCGGCCGGCGCCGAACGGCGCCTCCCATTGCGGCTCGCCGGGCTTGGCGCTTTTCCAGAGCGCGAAGTCGGAAGGATGGCGCTTGTCATCCTCCCCGTCCACGCGCGCGCCGGCTTTGAGATCATCTTGGGCGCGACCCGAAAGCTTGCCGTAATCGGCATCCGCCGCGACCGAGAAATAGACGCCGCTCGGCACGACATAAGCCGCGCCATTGGCGATCAGCTTTTCGATCAATGCGATCATCGCGCCCACGTTTTCCGTCGCACGCGGGCGGGCGGTGGGCGTCAATACGTTGAGCGCGGCCATATCGGCCTCGTAAGCCCCCTCAACCGCGCGCGTGATCTCCGCGATCGGCACGCCGCGCTCGATCGCGGCGGTGATGATCTTGTCGTCAATGTCGGTGTAGTTGCGCGCATAGAGCACGGCGCCTTCGCCATAGACGTGGCGCAGCAGGCGAAACAGCGTGTCAAACACAACCGGCGGGCGCGCATTGCCGATATGGGCGAGATTATAGACCGTAGGCCCGCAGACATACATCGTCACCCGCGAGGGGTCGGCGGGGGCGAAACGCTCTTTTCGCCGCGTCAATGTGTTCGACAGTTGGAGTTCCATGCGGGGTGGGTTCTAGCGGCGGGGCGTGCTACACTCCATATCCAATCGGGGCCGGAAGCTGCGGCCCTGTCGCCTGAGGTGTCATTCGGGCGGGCGTTAAGTCCCGGTACCGGCCAAACCGGACCCTCCGGGCTCGACCTCCGTCCCTCAGACTAAGGACTTCCCATTGAGTGAAATTCTGAAATGGCGTTCGCCCGAAGAGGCGGCGAAGACCCGCCCTTCCCGCGAAGCGGCGATGGAAGCGGTGCGCACCCTGATCGCCTGGGCTGGGGACGACCCCGACCGCGAAGGCCTCAAGGACACCCCCAAGCGCGTGGTGGAGGCTTACCGCGAATGGTTCCGCGGCTATGACGAATGCCC
>DAOMPU010000197.1:1977-5439 GCA_035444925.1 Terricaulis sp.
GAAGCGATCGAGCAGACGCTGAAGCCGCGCGGCGTGGCCGTGCTGATCGACGCGGAGCATCAATGCATGAGCACGCGCGGCGTCCACCACAAGGACGTCACCACCGTGACCACGCAATTCACCGGCGCCTTCAAGGACGACCCGGAACTGCGCAATCGCTTCCTGAAGCTGGCGGGGTATGGCTGAGCGGCTTAGAGCCGCTTCGCAAACACCTTAGAGACCACCGCAAAGCCTTCGCGCTCGAAGAAATGATGCGCGCGTTCGTTGCCGAGGCCGCTTTCGAGGAAGGCCCAGCCGATACCGCGTGCGCGCGCTTCGGCCTCCACGAACGCCACGAGTGCGCGGCCCACCCCGCCGCTGCGCGCGTTCGGATCAACCACAAGGTCTGCGATGACGACATGCGGGTTGGGCGCCTCCAGCTCCCACACGGCGATCGCCGCGCCTTGCAGCGCGCCGGCGCCGTCATAGGCGGCGGCCAGGCTGACGCCGGGATCATCCGCAATCGCCGCGCATTCACGCGCGATCAGCTCGACGGCGTTGGGGGCCCATTGCTTTCCGTCGAGGGAGAGGGATTGCTGGATTTCGCCGTGGGAGATGTAGCGCGTGTCGAGGCTGACGCGCTCGCCGATCCAACGCCCGACGCCTTCAAGATCTTGTCGGCGATCGACCCAACGGAGTTGGGGGTGACGTAGATCGGGCTTCTGAACCAAGATTTCATCCTCGATGAAAGTTTCCAGAACGGCGCCGTCAGCCACAGCCAGAACAGCTCCGCCCCGCGCACCGCGCGCCATTTGGCGCCGTTCGGCTCCCGATCTAGCCATTCCAGCACGATCGGGCAATGAAACAGGTCGGAGACGTGCTTGAAGAAAAAGCGTTTCAACGGGATCGCCAGCGGATCACCGTCATCATCGGAAATCTTCATGGGATTTCCGTGCTCATCTGGAATCTGGGCCAGCTTCTTAGCCACCTCGTCGAACAACATCGTCATCGGCGTGAAGATGTAATAGAGGTCGGAGGTGTAGTTATCTGAATATTCGCGCGCCCATTTTTTGCGGAACCACCAGCTGCGGGAGGCGTCGTGATACCAGATCACCCATGAGCCGAAGATATGGTCGGCGAACACGTTGTCGCGCCGAAAGCGCGCTGCGATCTCGAACAGGTTGAGCTGCTGCAGATAGAAATTGTCGGCTATGGATTCGGCCTGCTCGCGCGAGATATCCATCTCCCAGCGCTCGTCATAGCCTTCCGGCGCCATCGGCTCCTTATAGAGCGCTAGCACCTCGCCATGCTCGGCCTCGAAGCGAAACACCTCGTTCGATTCCAGTTCAAGCCGCAGATAATTTTCCTGCAGCTCCACGCGCCGCTCGCGGCGCTTTTGCAGATTGAACGAAATGAACGCCAGGATCAGCGTCAGTGCGGCGACGATCCAGCCAAGAAACGCAATCCATTCCTCCGCGCTGTCGCCGGAGAAAATCCCGTTCAGCGTTTCAAACGTCGTTTGCGCCCACGCAGCGATCGCTTCCCACATCCGCCCCGCTCCCCAGCTGACGCCATGAGGTATAAGGCTGCGCGCGTTCGCGCGCCAGCCTGATGCTAAAGCTGCTCGCGCACCGCTGCGCCGGCGGGCGCGGTTTCCCCCGTCGCGGGCGCGGCTTGCGGCTTATGCACCAAAGTCACCAGCACGAAGCTGAGCAGCATCAACAGATACCAGGAGCCCATCTTTTCCAGCGACACCATGTGCCAGCCGTCCCGCTGGCTGGGATACACCCACGCGGCGGCGAACGTGCCCAAATTTTCCGCGAACCAGATGAACAGCGAAACCAAAAGCGCGCCCATCAGCATCGGCATGCGGCGCGGCGCCTCATCCGGCGTGAACACAAACCATGTGCGCCAGAAGATCAGCGCGGAAAACGCAAACAGGCCGTAGCGGATATCGATCGTGTAATGGTGCGTGAAAAAATTGATGTAAGCGAGGATCGCCAGCAGCCACGCCGTCCATTGCGGCGGGTAATGGATGAATCTGATTTCGAACAGCCGCCAGATACGCGCGATGTACGAGCCCACGCACGCATACATGAAGCCGGAAAACAGCGGCACGTCGCCCACGCGCAGCAGGCTGGCCTCCGGATAAATCCACGAGCCCTGCGCGGTTTTGAAAATTTCCATGATCGTGCCGACGATATGGAAAACCAGAATAACGATCGCCTCGTCCCAGCGCTCGAGCCGGGTGGCCAGCAGCAGCGCCTGGATCGCCACCGCCGCCAGCACCAGAAAGTCGTAACGCGCCAGCGCCGCGCCTTCGGGCCAAAACAGGTGCGTGCCCAGCAGCAGCGCCAGCATCAAGGCGCCAAACAGGCAGGCCCAGGCCTGCTTCAGCCCGAACAGCAAAAACTCATAGGCCCAGCCATGCCATTTGGAGCGCCGCGCCCAGGGCCGCGCCCAGGCGTCAAACGCCCCCACCTGCGCCTTGATCTTGTCTTTCAGACTCATGGAGCGACGCTATCGGCTTTCCCCGCGCGCGGAAGCCCGCTTATACAATGCCCATGAGGATCGCCGTCGTCGGGCTGGGCATTGCGGGCTTGAGCATTTGCGCGCGCCTCGCGGTTGCGGGCCATCAGGTTTACGGCTTCGACCAGTTCGAGCCCCTGCACGAGTTCGGCTCCTCCCACGGCGATACGCGGATCATGCGCCTCACCCCCGGCGAGGGCGAGGCGTATGTGCGCCTGGCGCGCCGCGCGGCGCCTTTGTGGCGGACGTGGGAGGGGCTGGCAGGGCGGCCGCTGATCGAATGGACCGGCGGGCTGATGGCCGGGCCGCAAGGCTCGCCTTTCGTGCTCGCCTGCCAGCAGGCCAGCGGCACGCCGGCCGCCCTGCTGCGCGGCGACGCGATCCACGCGCTGACGCGCGGCGCCATGGCGATGCCGCGCGAATGGGATGTGTTTCGCCAGGACGATGCGGGCGTGATCGCCGCCGACGCGGTGCGCGCCTTCTTGCTGAAGCAGGCCGCCAACTGGGGCGCGCGCCTCTTCCACGGCAAGCGCATCGAAGCGCCAATCGAAGGCAGGACGCTGACCATCGACGGCGAGGCGCGCAGTTTCGACGCGGTGATCGTGGCCGCCGGCGCCTGGGCGCGCGCGCTGCTGCCGGAATTTGCCGGCAAGCTCGCGGTGAAACGGCGCGTGGTGGCGTGGTTCAAAACCGAGACGCCGAAATTGCTGCCGGTGATTTGCGTCGATAACGACGAGGGCGTTTATGGCATGCCCACGCCGCGCGGGCTTTATAAGCTGGGCTTTCACGCCATCGGCGGCGCGGTGAGTGATCCGAACCATGTACGCGAGCCGGGCGAAGATGATGCGCGCGAGCTCAGCGAAGCCGCGCGCCTTTTGCTGCCGCAGCATGATCCCAATCCGGTGCGCATGGCGCGCTGCCTCTACACGGTGACGCCGGATGAAAATTTCCTCA
>DAOMPU010000198.1:0-5418 GCA_035444925.1 Terricaulis sp.
GCGCCAGGATCACCACGCCCGCCAGCATCATCCAGGTGATCTGCGGCATGTAGATTTGCCCAGCCTGCGTCTCGGAGGTGCGGCGGATTTCCATGCGGGGCAGAATGCCGAGCTGGATCGCCTGCTGCGTAATCGAATAAGCCCCGGTGATCACCGCCTGGCTGGCGATGATGGTGGCCATGGTGGCCAGCAGCACCACCGGCAGGCGCGCCCAATCGGGCGCCAGCATGAAGAAGAGATTGTCGATCGCTTCAGGATGCGAAAGCGCCAGCGCGCCCTGGCCGAGATAATTCAGCGTGAGGCACGGCAGCACCACGAAAATCCAGGCGCGGCTGATCGGCTTGCGGCCAAAATGGCCCATGTCGGCATAAAGCGCCTCCGCGCCCGTCACCGCCAGGAACACCGCGCCCAGCACCACGAAGCTCAAGCCCGCGTGTTGCGCGAAAAAGCCGAGCGCCGGCAGCGGCGATAGCGCGGCGAGAATGCCCGGATCGTCGGAAAGGTGCAGCACGCCCAGACCCGCCATGGTGAGAAACCACACCAAGGTGATCGGCCCAAACAACGCCCCGATGCGCGCGGTGCCGTGGCTTTGCGCGGCGAACAGCGCCACGAGGATCACGATGCTGATCAGCAAAATCCACGGGCTGATATGGTGGCCAATGCCGGGCACCGAACGCAGCCCCTCCACCGCCGAGAGCACCGAGATCGCCGGCGTGATCATCGCGTCCGCGTAAAACAGCGCCGCGCCCAGCATGCCGAGCCCAAGCAGCACCGCCGAAGGCTTGGCGAACGCGCGCCGCACCAGCGCCATCAGCGAAAGCGTGCCGCCTTCGCCCTTGTTATCGAAGCGCAGCAGCAGGAACACGGACTTGATGGTGACGACCAGGATCAGCGCCCAGAAAATCAGCGACACCACGCCGATCACTTCATCGCGCGTCGGCGCGGCTGCGAAATCGCCGGTGACGATGCGCAAGCATTCGCGCAGCGCGTAAAGCGGGCTGGTGCCGATATCGCCGTACACAACGCCGATCGAGCCGATCAGCAGCGCCCAAAAGCCGCCATGCGCGCCAACGCCGGAAGCGCTGGAGCCATGTTGTTCGGGTGAGGGCGCCGAGGCGGGAGCCTGCGCCATGATGGATAATCCCCTGCGGGCGTCGCCGCCCCTATCCGGGGCGCGCGTTTACGCCCATTCAGCCTGCGGGGCAAATATGTGCGCCAAGGCCCCTTGTGGTTTGGTTAGCAGGCGCAGCCGCCGCCGCGGCCATAAGCGCCCGCCCGGGCGCTGGCGCGGGCTGACGCATACGCCGAAGCCCGCGCCGATTGGCCGCGCACGATCACGGTGACGCTCGAATGGGCGGACGAACCGACGTCCGCCCCAACCCCGCCAGAGGAAGCGCCGAAGAAACCGTCGGGCAGCGTCACGTACCGATCATCGGCCACGGGCGCGGGCGCTTCGGGCGCGCCTATCAGCGGAACCGGCCGCGGCGCGCGCGGCCGCTCGATCCCATCCGCGAACGCAGGGCTCGCGGCGGCGATCGGCGCCGCGGCCAGAACAAGTGCGGCGATCAGCGCACGCATGGCAGACTCCAGACTGAGAGCGCGCATTTTCCGGCGCCTTGCGCGTGCGCGACAAGCGGCTTCGCCTCGAGCGTGCGGATTTCGCGCCTCAGAAATCGACAGCGACGCCTTTGCGCTCCCAATCGCCGTAGCGCGTGGGTTCGGGCCCGCTCGGCCCGCCCTGCTCGGCGGCGAGCTTTTCCGCTTCGCGCCGCCGCGCCGCCGCTTCGGCCAAAGCGCGCTCGGCTTCGGGCGTTAATTTCTTGCGCGGTTGTTCCGTCTCGTCGGCCATTGAAGCGCGCCTCCTGGCTCTCGATATCATAACTCACGCATAAAGCGTCGGGACTTAAATGCGACCCACACTTTGGATCAACCGCCGTGTCGCATTTAAGTCCTCAAAGACGCTTTAGATTCAAGGTTTTCTAAAGCAACTGATGGACTTTAAATTCGCTCTGAGCCTGCCATCAAACTGAGGCGAATTTAAAGTCCGTTGCTTTAGGTGAGGAGAGAGATGAACCATCTCAAGACGTACATTCTGCTAGCCGCCATGACCGCGCTGTTTGGCGGCGTGGGTTACCTGATCGGCGGCGCGACCGGGATGATGATCGCGCTTGTCGTGGCGGGCGCGATGAACCTCTTTGCTTATTGGAATTCCGATAAGATGGTGCTGAAGCACTTTCGCGCGCAACCGATCGATCCGCGCCACCCCGATCCGCGCGTACGCGCCTATGCGGAAGATACGCTGGCGCTGGCGCATGCGGCCGGCCTGCCCGCGCCCGCGATCTACATTATCGACAATCCCCAGCCCAACGCCTTCGCCACCGGCCGCAATCCCGAAAACGCGGCGGTCGCGGCCACGACGGGCCTGATCGGCCTTCTCTCTCGCGATGAAATTCGCGGCGTGATGGCGCACGAACTCGCGCACGTGAAAAATCGCGACACGCTGACCATGACCGTCACCGCCACCATCGCGGGCGCTGTGGCGATGCTGGCCAATTTCGCGCTCTTCTTCGGCGACCGCGACCGCAACCCGCTTGTCGGCATCGCCATCATGTTGCTGGCGCCGATCGCAGCATCCTTGGTGCAGATGGCGATCAGCCGCGCGCGCGAGTACGAGGCAGACCGCATCGGCGCCGAAATCGGCGGCGATCCCGAAGCGCTGGCGCGCGCGCTGCAGAAGATCGAAGCCTACGCCAAGCAGCGCGTGAACATGGACGCCGAGCGCAATCCGGCCACGGCGCACCTTTTCATCATCAACCCGTTGTCGGGGCGCGGCGCGGACAATTTGTTCTCGACCCACCCCTCGACGCAAAACCGCATCAGCCAGCTGATGCGCATGGCCGCCAGCCGCTTCGGCGCCCGCCCGCCAACCGCTTCTCAAGGCCCCTGGAGCCAGCCCGGCGCCAAGCGCGGCCCTTGGGGCTAGCCGCCCCGCGCGAGATGACTGCACTGTAACGGCCCAAGGTAGGCGAAACGCCTTCCTTGGGCCTTGATTTTATGGACTAAAGCGTAAGGGGGCAGGATGGCCCGCCCCCTTATGGTTGATGAAGCCTTAACCAGCGCCGCGCGAGCTTCGGCCTTCAAACTGTTGCGGTTCGTTTTGCGCCTGGTTCCTCTCCTTCCCGCCGCGTTTTTCGCGGGGCTCGGCGCAGCTGCGCCGGGGGCCGCTTGGGCCGACAGCCCCGTCGTGATCGAAGGCGCCGACGAGGACGTGCGCCGCGCCGTGCTTGATCTGCTGCCCGATCGCGACGCCCCCACCTCCCTGTTCGACGCCGAGCGCATTGCCGAGGAAGCCGCCGCGCGGGCGATGGCCTGGCTGCGCTCGGAAGGTTATTACGCCGCGGTCGTGACGCCGGAGGCGGGCGATGATCCACCCGTGGCGCGGCTCATCATCGAGCCCGGCCCGCGCTTTCGCTTCGCCGCCGCGCGCTTGACCTTCCTTGACGCCACGCCCGCGCAAGCGGCGGCCAACGCCGCCAGCAGCGCCGCAACCGAATTCATCCAAGCGCAGGCGCCCGCGCGCACGCAAGCGGTGCTCAGCGGCGAGGCGGCCGCGCTGCTGGCGCTGCAACAGGCCGGCTTTGCCGACGCCGCGGCGGCTGAGCGGCGCGTCGTCGTGGATCACGCCGCGCGCATCGTCACGCCCGAGCTGCGCTACAACGCCGGCAGCCACACGCGCCTCGGCCAACTGCGCGCCGAGCCGGCCGATCTGTTCCGCGCCAATTTCATCGAGGATTTGCGCAATTGGGAGCTTGGCGAAAGCTATTCGCCCGATCGGCTCGCGCAATTGCGGCGCGACATCACCTCCACCGGCGCGGTCTCGCTCGCCAATACGCGGCTCGCGGCGCCGAACGCCGAGGGCGTGCGCGATGTGGTGCTGGAAGTGGAGCCCGCCAAGCGCAACGCCTACGAAGTCGGGATCGGCTATTCCACCAATGAGGGCGTGGGCGTTGATCTGCAATGGACGCGCCGCAATTTCACCCGCCGCGCGGATTCGTTCACCGTGGCCACAACGCTTGGCCAACATTTGCAGCGCCTGAATGTGGGCCTCGCGCGCCCGCACGATGTCGGCCTCAATTACACGACCAATTACGGCTTCACCCTGATCGCCGAGGATACCGAGGCCTATCAGCGCCAAGGCGCGGCGATCTACGCCAGCGTGGACGCGGCCCCGCGCATGAGCTTCGCGCAAAGCTACGGCCTGCGCCTGGCGGCCGACGCGTTTGACGATACCGGCACGGGCGTCACCAATGCGTATTCCATCTCCGGCTTCTGGGACGTGCGCCGTGATACAACCGGCTTCAGCCTCGATCCGCGCGAAGGCCACATCCTCGATTTGCGGCTTGAGCCCACTTATTCGACTGGCGACGCCGACGTCACGTTCCTGCGCACCATCGCCGAAGCACGGCTCTACGAATCTTTCTGGCGCGACGATCGCCTGACGCTCGCGGGCCGGCTGCGCGTGGGGCATGTGGAGGCGTTCTCCGGCATCGCCGAAGACATCCCGCCGGATCGGCGCTTCTATGCCGGCGGCGGCGGTTCCGTGCGCGGCTACGATTACAATTCAATCTATCCGCCAGAGCGCGATCTCTTGGGCCTCACGCCGGGCGGCGAAAGCCTGCTTGAAACCTCCGTGGAAGCGCGCTGGCGCTTCACCAGAAGCTGGGGCGGCGCGGTGTTCATCGATGGCGGCAACGCGTTCGATGACTGGGGCGATGCAGGCGATCTGCGCTGGGGCGTGGGCGTGGGCGTGCGCTACGATCTCGGCTTTGCGCCGCTGCGCGTCGATCTCGCCTTCCCGCTGGACGACAACGAGACTGTCGCCGATTACGCGCTCTATATCAGCTTGGGCCAGGCGTTCTGATGGAGGCCGCGCGCCCTCCGCGCTGGGGCCGCAAGCTCGCGCTGGCCGCGGGCGTGAGCTTCGTGGTCGGCGCCGGCGCGATCGCAATTGGCCCGGCCGCGCCTTGGCTGATCGATCATGTCGCCGATGGGCAGCGCGTATGGCGGCTGGGGCGCATTCAGGTTGACGGCGTCGAAGGCTCCTGGCTCGGCAATCTGCGCGCCGCGCACATTTCCATCGCCGACGATGAAGGCGTGTGGGTCGAGGCGGAGAACGTGGTGCTGCATTGGGCGCCGTTCAGCCTGTTGTTTGGCGATGTAAATCTTTCCAGCGCGCACGCCGCGCGCATCGCCATCGCCCGCCAGCCGATCCTCAGCGATGCACGCCCGAGCAGCGGCGGCGGCATTGACGTGCGCCTCACTGGCGTCAAGGTCGATCAGATCGAATTGGCCGAGGACGTGGTGGGCGAGGCGGCGCAATTTGCCGCCGGCTTTGAGCTTGATCTGCGCGGGCACGAT
>DAOMPU010000199.1:0-5408 GCA_035444925.1 Terricaulis sp.
GCGCGCGGGCGATGTTCCGCTCGATCAATTGCTGGAGCCGCTGACGCTGGAGCTGGCGCAGCATGCCGCCACGCGCGGGCAGCAGGCGCTGCACGCCGCGATCGGGCGCCTTGGCGGCGTCAACGCGCAATACGCCTCGATGTTCACCGATGCGGACGTGTATATGACGCCCGTGCTGGGCCAGCCGCCGATCCCGCTGGGCCAGATCAATCCCGAGCGCGGCATGGCCACGTTCGAGACGCTCTCCGATTATGTGGGCTACACGCCGCTGCAGAATGTGGCCGGCGCGCCCTCCATCAGCTTGCCGCTGGGCTGGTCGGCCGATGGGCTGCCGATCGGGGTGCATTTCTCAGCCGCTGCGGGCCAGGAGCGCACGCTGCTGGAGCTGGCCTACGAGTTGGAACAGGCCCAACCCTGGGCGGATCGCGTTCCGGGGGTGAACGCGGGCTGAAAATGTGCTCCATAGTCCCGCCGCCTTTGGGACTTAAGCCGCACGCATGCTCAGAAGCCTTGCTCTCGCCCTGATTTTCGCCGCCGGCGCGGGCTCCGCCATGGCGCAGCCGCGCCAGCAGCAGCAACCGCAAAACACCGAGCAGCCGCTGCGCGGGGAAGCCTGGTATCGCGCGCAATTGGTGGAGCTGGCCGAAGTTTTGGGCGGCTCGCACTATCTGCGCACGCTCTGCGATGGGCGCGGCAACCAGCGCTGGCGCGACTACATGCGCGGCATCATCGAGCGCGAGCCGAATTACAACGCCGCCCTGGTGGAAGCGTTCAACCGCGGCTATCGCAACGAAGAAGTGCGCTTCCACAATTGCGATAACCAGGCCGTGCAAGCCGAGGCCGAATTGCGCGCGCAGGGCTTGCGCGTTTCGCAAGGCTTGCGCGCCCGCCACGTCGATTGAGCATGAGCGAGCAAGACAATCTCCACAAAGCGCGCGCGCTGGAGCTGATCCTCAACGCGTGGGACGAAGCCCTGGCGCAGGGCGCGGACCCGGAAATGGTCGCCTCCGTCGCCATTTATGCGGCGCTGGCGGACATGGTGGATCGCTATGGCGAGGAGCCGGTGGCCGAGTTTTGCGCCTCTTTGCCTGAGCGCACGCGCCGCGGGGAGTTTACGCTGAAGGCGAACGACCCGTAACAGCGCGGCTGGCCCAAACATCTTCAAGCCACGCACGATCGGGCATGCCCTGCTCGGCGGCGCCGATGCGCGCGAGCCAGAGGTGGCGCGCGATCTCGGCCTGGCGCTCGATATTGTAATCGCGCAGCGACGCCATCTTCCGCGCCTTGTAGGCGTAGGCGCTTTTGCCCAGCGCGCCGAGCTTCAGCGCGGGCAGGAACATGCCTTGCGCGCTTTGCCACACATGCGCCAGCTCATGCACGAACCAGCCCTGCTCATGCACCTGCGCGTCCGCAAAGTCGCGCGGCGCGCGCCAGTTGGAAAACACGATCAGCCCCGCGAACGGCGCCATGGCGCCAAAGCCCAGCTTGGGCGCCTGAAGCACGCGCACGCCGCCCCAGGCGATCTCATCGCCGAACACCACGCGCCCCAGCGCGATTTCCCCGGCGCTCAAGCCGCGCCGCGCGCCGGTTTGCATCCGTTCCATCGCCGCCATGTTGCGCGATCCCGCTGCCTTAAGGGCGTGAATTCGCATAAATAGGCAGATGGCGGCGCGGCTCAAGTTCCGCCGCGCGCGGCTCTTTAATCCCTCCCCGGAGGGGAGGGTGTCGCCGCAGGCGACGGGTGGGAGAAAATGCAAAACGCCGGCGCTGGCGCCCCACCCGTCAGCGCTCTCGCGCTGACACCCTCCCCTCGCGGGGAGGGATTAAAGCGCTTCCAGAAAACGCAGCGGCGCGCCGGCGCTGGGGGTGGTGATTTCGCCGTCGCGCATCACGATCTGGCCGCGGATGATGGTGGCCATCGGCCAGCCTTTGGCTTCGAAGCCGTCGAACGGGGTCCAGCCGCAGCGCGTGGCTTGATCTTCCGCGCGGATGACGCGGCGCGCGGCCATATCGACGATGGTAAAGTCCGCATCGTAGCCCAGCGCGATGCGGCCCTTGCCTTCGATGCCGAACACGCGCTGCGGGCCGGCGCTGGAAAGATCGATGAAGCGCGCAAGCGAAAGCCGCCCTTCGTTCACATGCGTCAGCATCACCGGCACGAGCGTTTGCACGCCGGGCATGCCGGAGGGCGATTTCGGATAGGGCTGAGCCTTTTCCTCTTTCGTGTGCGGGGCGTGATCGGTGGCGATGATGTCCACCACGCTTTGCGCGATGCCGAGGCTCCAGAGCGCGGCGCGATCGGCCGCATAGCGGATCGGCGGATTCATCTGCGCAAAGCCTTTGAGGCGCTGGTAAATCTCCGGGCCTTCGAAGGTGAGGAATTGCGGCAGCGTTTCGACGGTGGCGACATCCTTGGCCGTCGCCAGGAATTCCATCTCCTTGGCGGAGGAAACGTGCAGCACGTGCACGCGCTTTCTATGCTTGCGCGCGCTTTCCACCAGGCGCTGCACGGCTTTGAGCGCGGCTTCATCGTCGCGCACTTCGGGGTGCGAGGTCCAATCGCCTTCGCGCGCGAGCTTTTTGCGTTGGTTGAGGCGATCCTCGTCCTCCGCGTGGAAGGCGCCGCGGCGCTTGATGTTTTTCAGGATGTTGTCGAGGCCGTCATCATCGCCCACCAGCAGCGTGCCGGTGGAGGAGCCCATGAAGGTTTTGACGCCGCACACGCCGGGCAGACGCTCCAGCTCGCCCAAAAGGTGCGCGTTCTCGTGCGTGGCGCCCACGTAGAACGCGTGATCCACGTGCGCGCGGCCTTTGGCGCGGGCGAGCTTATCGGCGATGGCTTCGGGGTTCGTGGTGGGCGGCGCCGTGTTCGGCATTTCGAACACGCCGGTGACGCCCCCGAGCGCGGCCGCGCGCGTGCCGCTTTCCAAATCTTCCTTCTGCGGATTGCCGGGCTCGCGGAAATGCACCTGGGTGTCGATCACGCCCGGCAGAATGGTGAGGCCCTTGGCCTCGAACACCGGGCCGGAAGCTTGCCTAAGATCGCCGATGGCGGCGATCTTGCCGGCGCGCACGCCGATATCGCCCTCGCCTTCGCCGGCGTGATTGGCGATGCGCCCGCCACGCAGGATGAGATCGAAACTGGTCATCTGAGGCCTCCGGCGTGCAGCAGATCGAGCGCGGCCGCTTCGACTGCGTCGATGCCGATAGCCTCCATCGCGCTCCCGCGCGAGGGGGCGGCGGCGATTTCCTCCAGGCTGCGCCCGCGCATGGTGCGCACGCGCGCGCCGAACGGCCCGCGCACGCGCTCATCGGTGGGGCCGTAGAGCGCCAAGGTCGGCGCGCCGGCGGCGGCGGCGATGTGGGTCAGCGCGTTGTCGTTGCCGAGGCAAAGCGTGGCGCGCTCCATCAGCGCAGCGCACGCGAGCAGATCGAGCTGGGCGCCGAGATCGACGACGCTGACGCCGTCCGCCTCCAAGCTTTGCGCCACGGCGCGGGTGATTTCACGATCGCGCGCGCCCGCGCCCAGCACGACGACGCGCGCTTGCGCCAGCGGCCCGCCGACAAGGCGGCGCGCGACGGCGGCGAAACGCTCGGCCGGCCAGCGCTTGGCTTCGCCCGCCCCGCCCGGCGCGATCGCCACGATCGGCCCTTGCACGGCGGCGTCTGCATCCGCGCGCGCCTGCGCGTCGATCCACAGCCGGGGCGCGAGCGCGCGCTCGGCGCCCAGGGCCTCGGCCCAATCCTCGCTGCGATGGCGCAGCACCGGGGCGGGCTTCAGCGCCAGCCTGCGCGCAATCTTGAGGCTTTGCCCCAGCCAGCCGCCGCGCGCGTCAATCGAGACGTCAAAGCGCGTGCGCGAGAGCTCGCCCGCCACGCGCCAGAGCTCACGCCAGGATGCGCGGCGCGCCAGCACGTGCGACGCCACCAGCCCGGGCGCGGCGCGAAACAGCGGCCGCGCCGGCTCGGCGCACACCACTACGAGGCGCCCCCCGCTCTGCAGCGCATGCGCCAGCGCGCCCGTGGCGAGCACGGCTTCGCCCAGATCTTCCGGCGCCAGGAAAAGGATCGCGGCCATGGGGAGCGGTTAGAAGCCGCGCGGGTAAAAGCCAAGTCAACGCCCCAGTGAGGGTTGCGGGGGGCGCTGGCGCAGGCCAAGTGGACCCCATGCCCTTCCGCCTCGACCGCGCCCTGATCCGCGTCTCCGGCCCGGACGCCGTGAGCTTCTTGGACAATCTGCTGACGCAGGATGTGACGAAGCTGGCGAATGCGCGCGTGCAGTACGCCGCCTTGCTTTCGCCGCAGGGCAAACTGATCGCCGATATGTTCCTCTGGTTCGACGCCGGCGACGGCGTGATTATCGAACTTGATCCTACACGAAAGGACGATCTGCTCCGCCGGCTTACGCTCTACAAATTACGCGCGCAGGCGACGATCGAAGAAATAACGGGGCAATTTCACGTGCTTTATTCGCCGGATTTCTTCCGCGGCGGCACCGAAGATCCCCGATTCCGAGGCGGCGAGCTTGGCTGGCGTGAGGTCTGTCCGCTGCCGCCGGAGCAAAACGCTTTCGAGCCTGGCGACGCCGCCTATGACGCCCACCGCCTCGCGCTTGGCGTGCCCGATTTGGCGCGCGATGCGGCGCCGGAGGAGGTGTTTGCGGGCGAAGCGCTGCTGGAAGAATTGAACGGAGTGGACTTCCACAAGGGTTGCTTCGTCGGCCAGGAGAACACCTCGCGCATGAAGCGGCGGGCGACGACGAGGAAGAAATTCTGCCCGGTCGTGTTCGACGGCCCCGCCCCGGCTTACGGCGCTGTCATCAAGGCGGGCGAAGCGGAGATCGGGCAGGTTCGCACCGGCGCGGAAGGCCGCGCCATGGCGCTGATCCGGCTCGACCGGGCGCTGGCGGCCGAGCGCCTCACGGCGGAAGGGCGCGACCTCCGGCTCGATCCCCCGCCCTGGCTCATCTTGCCGCAGCGCGAAGGGGACCAAGATTGACGGGTTCCGCCCCGAGGTTTAGCCAAAACGCGCCGCTCGCCCGGCGCCAGATGGGACCAAAGCTTTGACCGTCGTCATCTCCGCGACTGGCCTCTATACGCCGCGCGAAAGCATCTCGAACGCCGAATTGGTGGCCTCGTTCAACACCTATGTTGAACGCTACAATGCAGAGCACGCCGACGACATCGCGGCGGGCGTCTTGCCGGCGCTGCAGCCATCAAGCGTGGAATTCATCGAGAAAGCCTCCGGCATCAAGCATCGCTTCGTGCTCAACAAATCCGGCATGCTGGATGTGGACCGCATGGTCCCCGACATTCCAGAGCGCCCGAACGAGCAGCTTTCGATCATGGCGGAAGTTTCCGTCGCCGCGGCCAAGCAGGCGCTGGAGCGCGCCGGGCGCGATGCGAGCG
>DAOMPU010000200.1:0-5390 GCA_035444925.1 Terricaulis sp.
CGGCCCAGGCGATGGAGGCGCCGTCTTTGGAATCCCATGAATAGCGCAGGCCCGCATTGATCCGCCATGCTTCCGACAGGTTGAATGTCGCCTGGCCGAACAGCGCGGCGCTCTCGGTTTCCTGCCAATAGCGGAACAGGCCAGTGTCGCCTTCAGGAAAGCCGCGGCATGTGCCGGGGCAGGGCGGGAGAACGCGATTGGCGTCCGCGCCGAAGATCGATTGCGTGCCATACTTAAGGTTCTCGGCGAACAAGAAGGCGCCGAGGATGTAGTTCACGAAGCCGCTGTCGGGCGAGGTGAGGCGGATTTCCTCGCTCCAGCCCTGGCGGAGCATAAATTGATTGCTGCCGCTGACGACGCTTTGCGGCAGCATGTCTGTAGGCAGATTGCGGATGTCGTCCTGATAGGCGTTAAAGCCGGTGATCGAGGTCAGCGTGAAGCCCCCGCCCAGATCGTAATCGAACGTGCCCGACACGCCGTAGGCTTCGGTGATGTCGAGGCCGACATTCTCATCATCCACCACGTGGTCGCCGCTGGTGAAATCACGGAACGGATGCCCCGTCGCGGCGGCGGCGGCGAGGAAGCCGGGCGTCGCCAAGCCACGTGGCCCGGTGGGATCGCGCACCTCAGCGGTGCAGCAATTGGAACGCATACGCGTGTAAAACGCGACAAAATCGCCCGTCAGATTGCTGAGTGGCTCCCAACGCACGCGCCCGCGCAGGCCAAACTCTTCCTTGCCGTTCACATCGTCGTTGGTGGAGAGGTTATATTGATAGCCGTCTCGTTCGGATGTCCAGAAGGTGAGCCGTCCCGCCAGCGTATCGCTGCCGCCGCCAATGTAGCCGCTGACTTGGCGGGCGTTGTAGTCACCCACGCGAAGGTTCATGTAGGCGGCCATATCGCCTTCGGGAACGCGCGTATTGATATTGATGGCGCCAACTGGCGTGTTGCGGCCATAGAGCGTGCCTTGGGGGCCGCGCAGAATTTCGATCGACGAGACGTCGGTGAGGTTGGACTGGATGGCGCCCGCGCCCATCACATAGACGCCGTCGATAAAGATGCCGACGCTGGATTCAATGCCTGGGTTGGTGCCGCTTGTGCCGATGCCGCGAACGAACACGGTGGTATTGCGGTTGTTGTTCGATTGGGTGATCCCCAAAGATGGGACAGAGCGCATCAGCTCCTCAGCGTTGTTGGCGCCGATCTGCTCAAGGTAGTCGCCGCTGAACGCCGTGACGGACATCGGCACGTCTTGAATGTCCACCGCGCGCTTTGTGGCGGTGACCACCAGCGTGTCCACCTCCGAGGTTCTGGCCTCTTGTGCAAAGGCATTCGCGCCAGCTACGGAAAAAATAAGGGCCAGGGCAGACCCTGCGGCCAAACCAGCGCCGTTCCGGATATGCGACATCTCTTCCCCCTATGTTCTGCAATTCTCTGTTTTTGACCCGGTTCGCGAACTAGAATTCCGGTTCCATAGTGTCGCGTCGTTTTGCCCCTGTTTGTCAAGGCCCGATAGGCAATTAACGCAGCGGATCCGCTATCGTGGCGCTCGTGCTACGTTTTCGCCTAGCGCGATGGACATTCGGGTGCGCCGCGCGCACAATGGAACAGATATTCCGGTTCAGCTCTCAGGTGCGGGCGCCGGGGGCGCGGGCGATAACCAAAAAAGCAGGGAGATGGCATGATGCGGACAAGCGGCGGAATTGCATTGACGGCGGCGAGCGTGCTGGCCGCGCTGGCCCTGGCTGGCGCGGGTTTCGCCGGTGCGCAAACCGGCCAGCCGGCTCCTTCCGCCGAAAGTCAGCCCGAAGGGCGCGACATTGGCCCGACCAATTGGCGCCGGCTGGAAATTGGCGCCTCGCGCGAGGTGCAATGGGATCAAGGCCCGTCGCGGCCGTCGCGGCGCGGCCAGCCCAACGTCATTCTCATTCTCGCCGACGATCTCGGATATAACGACATCACGTTTAATGGCGGCGGCATCGCCAACGGCACGGTGCCAACGCCAAACATCGATTCCATCGCCCGCGACGGCGTGAATTTCGTGCAGGGCTACACTGGCCATGGCACGTGCGCGCCTTCGCGCGCGGCGATGATGACAGGGCGCTACCAAACCCGCTTCGGCTACGAGTTCACGCCGGTGCCGCTTTCAATGGCGCGCCGCGTGAGGCAATTCGATTACGGCATCCACGATCCGGTTTATTATCGGGAGCGGGAAGCCGAGATGATCCCGTACGCGGACATGGGTGTGCCGACGACGGAGATCATGATCCCGCGCATGCTGGAGCAGCGCGGATACCACTCGATCCATATCGGCAAATGGCACTTGGGGGAGGCGCCTCAGTTTTTGCCGCAATCGCGCGGTTTTGACGAGAGCCTCGGTTTTACCGGGGGCGCGCAATTCTATCTGCCGCCTGACGATCCGCGCGGCGTGAGCGCGCGCCTTTCCTTCGATCCGATCGATCAGTTTCTATGGGCGGGGTCGCAGTTTTACATTCGGCACGACACGACCGGCGAGGTGTTCCAGCCCACGCGCCACACCACCGATTATTTGTCCGAGCAGGCGGTCGCCGCGGTGCGCGCCAACCGCAATCGCCCGTTCTTCATGTTCTTAGCCTACAGCGCGCCGCACACCCCCTTGCAGGCCACGCGTGAGGATTATGCCGCGCTGTCGCACATTGAAGATCACAACACGCGGGTTTACGCGGCAATGATCCGCCAGCTGGATCGCGGCATCGGCCAGGTTCTGCAGGCGCTGCAGGAAGAGGGGCTCGACGAGAACACGCTCGTTATTTTCACGTCGGACAATGGCGGCGCCTATTATCTCGGCATGCCCGACATCAACCGCCCGTTCCGCGGTTGGAAGCAAACCTTCTTTGAAGGCGGCATCCGTGCGCCGTACTTCATGCGCTGGCCCGCGCGCATCCCGGCGGGATCGACCTATTACGCACCGGTGTCGCATTTCGACATCTACCCGACAATCGCCGCAGCAGCGCGTGCGCGCTTGCCCACCGATCGCGTGATCGACGGTGTTGATCTTGTGCCGTTCGTGCGCGGCGAGCGCCAGGGCCGCCCGCACGAAGTGCTGTTCTGGCGCACCGGCCCATACCAAGTCGTGCGTCACGGTGATTGGAAGCTGCAGCTGGGAGAAATTCCGGCGCGCGCGTGGCTGTTCGATCTTTCCGTTGATCCCACCGAGCGCAACAATTTGGCCGAGCAGCGGCCCGAAGTGGTGGCGCGGCTGCGCGCCATGATCGAGGCGCACAACGCCGAGCAGGCGCCATCCATGTGGCCGCAGACCGGGGCGTCGCCGGTGATGATCGATCACCCGCTGAGTTATCCTCAGTCGGAAGACGACGAGTACGTGTATTGGGGGAACTAAAGGGAGGAGGCCGCGCGGCGTGCGCGCGGCCCTTTTCTAGGCGCCCGGCTTGGGATCGGGCAGGCCGAGAATGCGCTTGGCGATGATGTTGTTCTGAATCTCGTTTGAGCCGCCCGCGATCGAGCCGGCCTTGCCGTGCAGCATCGCGCGCAGGCTGGCGATTTCGGTTTCGCTGAATTGCGGGCCTTCCCAGCCGACGCCCTGCATGCCCATCGCTTCCACGATCAGCTCCGCGCGCATTTGGCTGACGCGCATGCCGGCGTTTTTGAGAATGGAAGACACCGCGGAGATGCCATTGTTTCCTCCGGCGCGATCGTTCATGGCGCGCGCGGCGGTGAGGCGGAAGGCGCGCTCATCCATCAAATGTTCCGTCAGCCGGGCGCGATAATCGGGATCGGCGATGCGATCGTTTTCATCGACGCCATAATAGTTTTTCGCCAGCGCGCGCAGATCGCCAACGCGCTCGGCCTTGAAGGCGCTGGCGCCGCTGGTGGACACGCGCTCGTGCTGCAACAGCCGCTTGGCAACGGTCCAGCCGCCGTTCAGCGGGCCGACGAGGTTTTCCTTCGGCACTTTCACTTCGGTGAAAAACGTCTCGCAAAACGGCGATTCACCGCTGATCAGCACGATCGGGCGCACCTCCACGCCGGGGCTTTTCATGTCGATCATGAGAAAGCTGATGCCGTCGTGCTTCTTGCCGACGTTCGAGGTGCGCACCAGGCAAAAGCACCAATCCGAATATTGCGCGCCGGTCGTCCACACTTTCTGGCCGGTGACGAGGAAATGATCGCCCTTGTCTTCCGCTTTGGTTTGCAACGAGGCGAGGTCGGAGCCCGCGCCAGGCTCGCTGAAGCCTTGGCACCAGCGCAGCTCCATGCGCGCGATCGGCGGAATGTGGCGCGCGCATTGGGCTTCCGTGCCGTATTCAAGCAGCGTCGGCCCGAACATCATCATGCCCAGCCCGCCGATAGGATTGAGCGCGCCGAGGCGTTTCATTTCCTGCTGCAGCACGTCGGCCTCTGCGGCGCTCAGGCCGCCCCCGCCATAGCGCTGCGGCCATGTCGGCACGCCCCAGCCTTTTTCGCCCATGCGTTTGCGCCAAAGCGCGACCGCGGGCGTCGCTCTGACGCCGTCGATCATGCCGGCGGTGACGCTGGTGGGGTGTTCGGCCAGCTCAGGAGGGTAGTTCGCCTCCAGCCAGGCGCGCGCTGTGGCGCGGAAATCATCGAGATGCGCTTCGCTCATAATATGAAGCCCGCTTGCAAAACCGGAATAACAATTCATATTAGCGTCACCGGCGCAAGTCACGCGAAAAGCGCGCGTCCATCGAGGTTTCTATGAGCACCCGTCCCCTCGCGATCATCAGCGGCGTCGGGCCCGGAACCGGCGCGGCGCTCGTGCGCCGGTTCGCGGCGGGCGGCTACGCTGTGGCGATGCTCGCCCGTTCTCGCGGCGTGATCGATGCGCTGGCGGGCGAGGTCGAGCACGCACATGCGTTCGCGTGCGATGTCGGCGATGAAGCGCAGCTTCATTTCACGCTGGGCGCCATCGACAGCGCGTTCGGCGCCGCCGAGGTGCTGGTCCACAACGCAGTAAATGGCTCGCTCGGTTCTTTTATGGAGATCAAGCCAAGTTCGCTGCAGCGCAATTTCAACGTCAACGCGATGGCGTTGCTGCATCTGGCGCGGCACGTCGCGCCGGCGATGATCGCCGCCGGGAAGGGAACGATCATCGCCACGGGCAACACCGCGTCGCTGCGCGGCAAAAAGAATTTCGCCGGCTTTGCGCCAACCAAGGCGGCGGCGCGCATCCTGCTCGAATCCATCGCCCGCGAGCTGGGGCCGAAGGGCGTGCATGTGGCGTATCTCTTGATCGACGGCGTGATCGATCACGATTGGACGCGCAAGCTGAAGCCCGATGCGCCCGACGAATTCTTCGTCGCCCCGCGCGCCATCGCGGAGGAAGCGTTCCACCTCACGCAGCAGGATCGCTCCGCCTGGTCGTTCCTGAC
>DAOMPU010000201.1:0-5390 GCA_035444925.1 Terricaulis sp.
CCGCGCGCATTGCCCAGCACGCCGTCCTCGGCGAAATCCACGATCGCGTAGATCACGCCCATCAGCACCAGCCAGCCGATCGGGGCCACCATTACCGGCAGCGCCGTATGATCGCCCGCCGCGAAATTGCGCCAGCCCACCTTGGCGCCGACGAAGGCGAGGATCGGATAAATCCATACCAAAAGCTCGGCCGAGAGCAGCGCCGCCGGCGCGCGCCACTGAGAGCGCTCGCCCGGCGTCAGCATCCGCACCGCCAGCGCGATGCAGGCGAGGCTCACCACCAAGTGGAACAAACTGAACGCTGTGAGAATTACGACCATGCGCCCATCCTACCCGATCGGCGCGCGCTGCGGAACGCCCTAAGGAGCCTCCCATGACCGCCCGCAAAGTCGGCGAGCACGTCGAAATCGACCAGGAAGAGGCCCGCGCCGGGCGCACTGGCATGCATGTGCGCCAGATCATGACCTTTTCCATCGCTTTGGTGGTGATCGGCTTCGGCTTGGCGGCGTTTTTCTGGTTCAATTGAACCGGCCCGCCGGGGCGGCTAAAGCGGGGCCATGAGCCTTCGCATCGCCGCCTGGAACGTCAATTCCATCATCGCGCGCCTCCCCACGGCGCTGAAGGTGTTCGAGGCGGTGAACGCCGACATCTGGTGCCTGCAGGAATTGAAGTGCGAGGATCACCGCTTCCCGCGGCTCGAATTCGAGGCGCTGGGCTACAATATCGAGACGCTGGGCCAGAAGAGCTATAATGGCGTGGCCATCCTCTCCAAACATCGGATCGAAGAAACCACGCGCGGCGTGCCGGGGCTGGAGCACGAGCAGGCGCGCTATATCGAATGCGTGATCGCCGCGCCCGATGGGCCGGTGCGCGTCGCCTCGCTCTATGCGCCCAACGGCAATCCGATCGGCACGGAGAAATTCGATTTTAAGCTCGCCTTCATGGAAGCTTTGGCCGCGCATGCGCGCGCGACGCTGAAGCTGGAGGAGCGCTTCGTCATCGCCGGCGATTACAACGTGATCCCGCGCGAGGTTGATTGCGTCGATCCGCGCGTATGGGCGAACGATGCGCTGTTTCAGCCCGAAACCCGCGCCGCCTATCGGGCGCTGCAAAATCTAGGGCTGAGCGACGCCTACATGCAGGCCGACGGCGCCGCGCACAAATATACGTTCTGGGATTACCAGGCGGGCGCGTGGCAGAAAGATAACGGCATTCGCATCGATCACCTGCTCTGCTCGCCGCAGGCGGCGGATCGTTTGCAAAGCGTGGAAATCTACAAAGCCGCCCGCGCGCTGGAGAAGGCCAGCGATCACGTGCCGATTATCGGCGTGTTCAGCTAACGCGCGTCAGTCCACGCAGATCGCGGCGCCGGTGCGGCCGTTGGTGATGGTGGTGTAGCAGCCGAACGCCATGTTCGTGGGCTGGCATTGGCCGGTGACGTTCTCGCGCGGGTTGGCGTCTTCCAACCCGCCGATGCAGCGCCCGGCTTCGCACTGGCTGCCGTCGGTGCAGCTTTTGCCGGCGTCGGCGTAGGGGATCACGCATTGCAGCGTCTGGGCGCGGCCCACGCGCTCCAAGGCGCCGCCGCGCGCGGCGCAGGCCTCAAGCGCATTCTCGGCCACCGCCGGGGGCGTTTGCGCAGGCGCGGCGCAAGCCGCGAGGCCGAGCGCGAACACCGCCAACATCGGGTTTTTCATCACCGCTCCTCCTTATCCTCGCCCTCGTCTTCTTCCGCCGCCGGGATCGCGTACGAACCGGAGAACCAGCGGTTCAGATCAACGTCCGCGCAGCGTTTCGAGCAGAAGGGCTTGAATTTCTCGTCCTTCGGATTGCCGCAGATTGGACATTTGCCTTGGCTCATAGCGCCCTCGCGTCGATCTTATCGCGCGGGCCGGGCGCACAATCGAGCGCCCAGCGCATGCCGATGCTGTTGGAGAGCTGATCGCGCCAGCCGATCTCGGCGGCGTCGAGCCAGGCTTTCATATCCGGCGCCACGGTGCAGGCGATTTGCCGCCCGCTATTGGCGCGCGCCTCGCGCTCGATCGCGCGCAAAGCCATCAGCGCCACGGTTTCCACGCTGAGGCGCCCGTCATCATCGCGCATCTGCTCATGCAATGGCCGGCGCAATTGCGCGCGCGCCAGCTCAAAGATCCCAAATTGCGAAAGCCCGCCCAGCTGCACGATCCACGGATCGCCGGCGAACGCGGCGCGCACCGCGTCTTCCAGCGTTTTGCGATGGCTTTTGGCGCGCATGTTGACGAAATCGATGGCGATCACGCCGCCCAAATTGCGCAAGCGGATTTGCCGCGCGGCCTCCTGGGCGGCGGCGATGTTGAGTTCCAACGCAAAGCGCTCAGGATCGCCCGAGCCTTGGCGCGCGCCGGAATCCACATCAATCGCCGTGAGCGCCGCCGTCGGCTCGATGCTGAGCAGCCCGCCCCCAGCGATCGGCGCCGCGCGCGCCAGCGCATCCTCCACCAGCGCATCCAGCTTGGCGCGCACCAGCGCATCGGCGGGGCGCGCCAGCACCAATTCTTCATCGCACTCAGGCCGCGAGATCAGATGCGGGGTCTCCCCGTCATGGCCGATCTCCTGCAGCTCCACGATCGGGTTTTTGCCGCGCGCCGCTTCGCGCGTGACGGAAACGATCACGCCCTGGCCTTCGCGCAGCGCCACGCGCTCCTTGCCGGCGCGGCGCACGCGCCCATCCTGGCCAAGCGGCATGAAGCCATGCTCGACGCTGAGGCCGAGATCGAGAAACGCGCCGCGCCGGCGCTGATCCACTTCGCGCACGCGCGCGCAATAAAGCTCGCCCCAACGGGCGCGGGCGCCTGCATCGGAAGCGCGCATGACGCGCAGCGCCATTGCGCGCCCGTTCTGCACCAGCGCCTCGCGCGTTTCGCCGATGCCGGCGTCGATCCAGGTTTCCAGTTTCTCGCTCACCGCACGCCTTCGAGCAGATTCGCTGTCTCGAATAAGGGCAAACCGACGATCGCAGAATACGAGCCGACGATATTGCTGATAAAGCGCGCGGCGCGCCCCTGGATGGCGTAGCCGCCGGCCTTGCCGCGCCATTCATCGCTGGCGATGTAGGCCTCGATTTCGGCAGCGCTGAGCACCTTGAAGCTGACGCGCGCTTCGCCGAGGCGCGTGCGCACGCCGGCCGGTGTTTTTAGCGCCACGCCCGTCAGCACGCGGTGGCCGCGGCCCGAGAGCAATTCAAGGCAGGCGCGCGCTTCGGCCTCGGTTTCGGTTTTCGGCAACAGCCTGCGCCCCACCGCCACCACCGTATCCGCGCCCAGCACGCGCGCATCGCCGGCCTCCACCGCGCACGCTTTCTCACGCGCCAAACGCAGCGCCAGCGCGCGCGGGGTTTCCTTCGCGCGCGGGGTTTCATCAATGTCGGCGGCGATCACCGCGTCCGGCGTCACGCCGATCTGCGCCAGCAAAGCCAGCCGGCGCGGGCTCGCACTGGCGAGGATCAGGCGGCTCATGGCAGGGTCTTAAAGCCCAGGCGCTTGGCGACAATGCGGTCCACCGCCCGCTCGCCCAGCCAGCGCGGCAGCATGCGGTCCATGAAGGGCCGGCGCAGGATCGGATAGCGCGTCTTGGGTTTTGCGTCCGAAAGGCAGAACCAGATCAGGTCGCCCACGTCGCTGGCGGGCAGGCCCTTGCGGCCGTTCTCGACCATGTAGCTCGCAACGCGCTCGGTGAACGCGCCGTAGGGCGTGTTCTGAAAGCGCGCGACGTCGGCTTTTTCCGCCTTGTCCCAGATCGGGGTGGCGATGGCGCCGGGGCCGACGATGATCACGTCGATCCCGAACAACAGCAGCTCGCGCCGCAGCGATTTGGAATAGCCCTCAAGCGCATGCTTGGACATCACATACGGGCCGACGAACGGATTGCCGTCCTGGCCGGCGACGGAGGAGATCATCACGATGCGGCCGGGCTTGCCGGTGCGGTCGCTCTCGGCGCCCAGCAGCGGCGCGAACGCGCGCGTCACGTTGTGCACGCCCAGCACGTTGATTTCGAATTGCTGGCGCAGCTCGTCGCTATCCATGTAAAGCAGCGGCCCGGGCACGGCGACGCCCGCATTGTTCACTAGGCCGAAAAGCTTGCGCCGGCCCAGCGCGGCGGCGACCTGCTCGGCGCCCGCACGCACGGCGGCTTCATCGGTGACATCGAACAAAAGCGGCGTGACGGCTTCGCCGAATTCGGCCTTGAGGCTCTCGGCGTCGCCGGCCTTGCGGACGCTGGCGAACACATGCGCGCCTTCGCGCACAGCCTTGCTCACAGCAGCCCGGCCGATGCCGCTGGAGGCGCCCGTCACAAGCACGGCGCGATCGAGAGAGCCGCGCGTCATTTGAAACGATAGGTGATGCGCCCCTTGGTCAAATCATAGGGCGTCATCTCGACCAGCACCTTATCGCCGGCCAGCACGCGGATGCGGTTCTTGCGCATCTTGCCGGCGGTGTGGGCGATGATTTCGTGGTCGTTTTCAAGCTTCACGCGGAAGGTGGCGTTGGGCAGAAGCTCAACCACCGTTCCCGCAAACTCCAATAGTTCTTCCTTAGCCATTCTCTCTCCTGAGGGCGCCCCCTGGCGCGGGCGCTGAATCGGGCCCGTAGGGGCCGCGGGGGCTTATAATCGCCCGCACCTATCCCGTCGATGGGCGGGGGAAACGGGCGCGGATGCGCTTATCCAGCCCGTCCCGCACCATTCGGTACTCCATAAGCCGCTGTTCCCGCGAGCCTTCCGTGAGGGAGGGATCGAAAGTCGGCCAATACTCGGCCGCTTTCCCCAGTTTGGGGATGAGATCGAGCGCCCGGTGGTGCGCCTCGGGGCTCAGCGTCACAATCAATTCAAACGGATCGACCTCGTCGGCGATCAGATCGGCCAATTCCTTGGGCCGGTGCTTGGAGAGATCGGCGCCCAATTCGTCCATGACGAAGGCGGCCAGCGGATCGGCGAAGGCGGCGTCGTGCACGCCGGCGCTATCCACATGCATGATCGGGCCAAAGCGCAGCCGGGCCAGCGCCTCGGCCATCGGGGAGCGGATGGAATTGTGCGTGCACACGAACAAGACCGACCGCGGGGCGTCGCCCTCGCCCATGTCAGCCCCGCACGTGCAGGGCGCAGATCAGCGTGAACAGGCGCCGGGCGGTTTCATTGTCGATCGCAAAGCGCTCGGCCAGCGCTTCCTGCAGCACTTCGGCCGCCTCGTTGTGGAGCCCGCGCCGGCCCATATCGATCGCCTCGATCTGGCTGGGCGCGGCCGAGCGGATGGCGTTGTGATAGCTTTCGCAGATGAAAGCGTAATCCTTGATCAGCTTGCGCAGCGGCGAGAGCGGCATGTGATGCAGCACCACGCGCTCGCCGGCGCTATCGCT
>DAOMPU010000202.1:0-5269 GCA_035444925.1 Terricaulis sp.
TGGATTCCATGATCGCTCCCGCCTCCGCGGCGTTGTTCCCATAAGCCGCGCCCCACCTCGGGCTTAAGCCGGATGAGTTTGTCAAAAGCTGGACGTTTAGGGCCCAAGAAATGGTTTAAGCCGCTCTAACAGCAGGCTTGGCGGCTTTCTGGGCCGCCCCGTGAGCGAGATGCAACAGACTTCGACCTGCGCCGTAACCAGTAATTCACCCTCGCGCTCAACCTGCTGCGCGATGAAAATGCGCGGGCCCTTCGCCGTTTCGAACACGGTTTTCACCACCAGCGCATCGTCGATGCGGGCCGGCTTGACGAAGCCCAGCTCCATGCGGTTGACGGCAAATCCCAGCGGCTCGGCGCCGGCCAACAGATGCGTGTGCGAAACGCCCGCCGCGCGCAGAAAATCGCTCCGCCCGCGCTCAAAAAACCGAAGATAATTGGCGTGATAGACCACGCCGGTGAAATCGGTGTCTTCGTAATAGACCCGCACCGGCAGGAAATGTTCGCGCCCTTCAAAGCGCCCGGCGCTGGGCTGATCCTGACTCATGGCCCCTGCGATACACGAAGCGGCGCCAGCGCCATAGCAGCGCGTCGCGCCAGCGCCATGATCGCGCCCGCGCCCCAGCTGGCGGCGCGGCGCAAGCGGCGCACAGGCCGTGTAAGCAGCGCCGCCAAGGCCAGATTCGCGCCCAGCATGGCGATGAACAGGCCGATGAAGAACAGAACATTGTCGGCCGGAATCCGCGGCGCGAGGAAATACGCCGCCGCCGGCGCGGCCAATTCCAGCAGCAGACAATTGGCGATCAGCAGATCGATCGACGCGCGGCCCCAGCCGGCAAGCGCCTCGCCCACGCGCCCGCCATGGCGCGCCGCCAGCACCGCGAGGCAATATGCGAACGCAATGCCGGTGGCGGTGGTGATGGCGAACCAGAACAGATTGCCATACTGGCCGATGATCATCGACACGCCGAAGCGATCGCCCAGCCAGCCCTGCCCGCATGCGGCGGCGGCATCCCAGCGGCAACCCAGGTTGAGATGGAACGTCGCCGCGGTGGCCGCGCCCGCCAGCACGCACAACGCCAAAGTCGCACACGGCGCCTGCGCCAGCGGCTTGATGGTGAGGCGCAGCGCATGCCCAGCGAGAAAGCACACCGCGGCGATGCCGATCGCGTGCAGCTGATAGAAATTGCGCCAGCTGAACTCGGTGGACGCCAAGCTGAGGCCCAGCAGCAAAAACGCCGCGCCCCAGGCCGGCAATATTCCGGCGCGATAGCTCACCGCCGCGATCACGCGCGTCACCGCCAGCGCCACCAGAAACCAAAGCGCCGACATGGAATATGCGTCGCCGAACACGGCCATGCGTGCGGCGTTGCGCGCCAGGCGATCGAGCCCAAACGGCTCATAGCCAAACAGCGCCGCCCCGCCCGCCACGCCGATCGCGTAGCGCAGCACATCCAGCGCGACGCTGGCGAGCCACGCGATCAGCACCAGCGCAATCGCCTGGCGGAACGTCGTCTCCAGCGAGCGGGTGTCGCGCCAGCCCATGCCGGACACGAAAAAGAAAAACGCCATCATGAAGGCGGCGCCGAATTTCCATTGCAGGAACGCCGCTTCGTAGAAGGGCTCGCCGCCCATGAACCAGGGCGCGAGCGCGTGGCCGTAAAGCACGCCGACGATCGCCAGGCCGCGCCCGGCGTCCAGCACGCTCACGCGCCCTTTTCCGGCGCCGATCCCCCGCATCTCCTGCGCGAACATCAATCCCCCTACGGCGAACGCCGCTTAGTCCAAAGCCCGCGCGATCGCCGCGGCGCGCGCGCGCAATTCCGGCGCGGCCGTGGTTTCCCAAAACACGCCTGCGGCCAGCGGGCCTAGCACAAACAAGTTCGGCTGCGCCGCGCCGGCCTTGTCGCGCAGGCGATTTTCGGAATCGACATCGAAGCCCAGTCCATTCGCCGGCGCGCGCGCCAGCCCTTCGTCCAGCAATTGCCGGACCAGCGCGTCCTGCGAACGCGCCAGCGCGAGATCGGCCCCGGTGCAGTTAATGACGCCGACCGTCTCCAGCCGATGCCGCACGCGGCTGCCCCGTTGGCGATGTTGAAGCCGCCATACGCCTCGTTCGCGAATTGCGCTGGCGATTTCGCCTGAGAGGATACGTACGCGCCCTTCCGCCAATAACGCCGCAAATTGCGCCGCTGTCTCAGGCGGGGCGCGATGGCGGTGACTGTCCCACCATGGGCGCAGATGGCGCAGGAACCTGCCTTGCCGCTCAGGCCCGAGCCGCGCCCAGATCTCGGGCGCGTGCGGGCGCAGCGCATCGAGCGCGGGGCGCCAATCCTGGCCCGCACAGGCGCGGAACTGATGCAGCGCCGCGCTCAGCTCCAGCGGCGGCTCCGCGGCGGCGGCGGCGGGCGGTCCGGGCAGGCTCAGATGCGCCTGCGGCGTGCGCCCGCGACGCGAGAGCGCGTAAATCGTCCCGCCGCGCCGGCGCGCGGCAAGCGCGATCGCCACGTCCATCATGGTGAGGCCAGAGCCCGCCAGCAGCACATCGCCTTTGCGCAGGCGCGCCTGCGCCCGCGTATCCCAAGCGCCAATCAGATCATGCGCTTCGAACGGCGCGGGCGGCGCCGGCGCGGGATGGCCCAGCGCCAGGATCACGGCTTGGGCTGCGTATGCGCGCCCCGACGCCAACGTCACCAGCCAATGATCGCCTTCGCGCCGGCAGGCGATCACCGCCCCGCGCACGCATTCGAGCCGGCTCGGCCGGAGCCAGCGCGTGCGCGCCGCGTCGCGCAGCGTATCGCGCAGATACGCGCCATAGAGCGCGCGCCGCACGTAGCCCTCGCCCGCGCCATGGCGCGCCAGCCAGCGCACGAAATGCTCGCCATCGCCTTCGATGGCGCTCATGCGGGCGGCGGGCGTGTTGAGCAGATGCGCGCCAGCGGCCGGCCCATAGGCCAGCCCAGGGCCAAACGCCGCCCCGCGCTCGATCAGCGTCACGTGCGCGGCGCCGCGCGCCAGCAGCTGCGCCGCCGCCGCCACAGCCGAAAAGCCGCCGCCGACGATGATGACGCGGCGACCCGCCTTGTCCTGATCTGTCGCACGGCGCGGGGTCATTGTGTCAGTGTAGCACCACCAGCCGAACCGGCGCGCGGGTTCCCAAACCAGCGCGCCTTGTGCGGGTCTTTCACACCTTCGTGGTCGCGGTTGCGGCGGCGCGGGGTTGAAACCCACTCTCCCCTGGTGTCTTTTCGGTCATCTTGCGCGAGGGGCGCGTTTCGCAGGGTGGGCAGGTTCCATGAAGCAACATCTTCTCGCAGCAGCGCTGTTTTTGGCCGGCGCGGGGCCGGCGGCGGCCTACACCGCCTATATCCTGCCGGAAACCTTCAACCCCAATGATGGCGACGTCGCGGTGCAGGCGGCCTACGCCAATACCTTCTTCACCCCGGCCGTGGGCCTGCCCGCGGACATGAAGCTGATCTATCCCGATGGCTTCCAAGGCACGTTCGGCCGCGCCGCCGCGGGCCCCACCGTGACGGAATTGTCGAGCGACCTGCCGCAATGGGGCACCTATCGCATCACCACGGGCGAACTGATGGGCGCGGTCACCACGATGATCCCTGGCGATGGCGTTTGGGTGCCGCTGCCGGCCGGGCAAGCCGCGCCCGAAGGCGTTGAAACCCGCACCATGCAAACCGTGACCTTGGCCGACAGCTACATGTCGCGCGGCGCGCCCACGCGCGGCGTTGTCGATCAGCATATCGGCACGCTGGCGCTCGCGCCTGTGACGCATCCGAACGAGATCCTAGTCTCCCAAGGCTTCGTGGTGGAATTGCGCTTTGAAGGCGCGCCGGCGCCGAACCAGCCTGTCGTGCTCTACGAAGCCGGCGACGCGGATACAGACCAGAGCACCTATTTCGTCACCGACGCGCAAGGGCGCGCCACCGTGACGTTCACCCAGCCTGGCCAATACGTGCTGACCGCGCGCCGCGTGGACGAAGCGCCGACCGGCGCGGGCGTCAGCGCGCGCTCCTACGTCACATCGCTGACGTTCAGCGTCATCACCGCGATTCCGGATTATCCGGAACCGCCCAGCATCGAGCCGCAGCGCCAGCGCCGTCGCGGCCTCGATCGCGGCCGCTAAGCGACAACGCTCTCCAGCGCGGCGCGCAGCCGCGCGGGCGTGTAGGGCTTTTGCACGATCACCGGCGCGCCAGCCATGGCGGCGGCGATGATGTGGCCGGTCGCCGCAACGTAAGGGATCGCCCGCGCCGCCAGCGCATTGGCCACGGCGGTGGAGCGCATGCCGTTGAGGTCAACGTCCAAAAGCGCCAGATCAATGCAGTGTTCGTTCAGCGCCGCCAGCGCCGCGCCCACGCTGGCGCAGGGGCCGATCGCCTCCGCGCCAAGATCGCCCAGCAGCAGCAGCGCCGCTTCTGCTATGATGACGTCGTCCTCGACGACCAGGACTTTCAATCCGGCGAGCGGGCTTTGCATGGCTCGCTTTTAAGCCGCACTCGTTTGGGAGAAAAGCATGGCCGTTTGCCTCATCACCGGCGCCAATCGCGGCATTGGGCTCGAACTCGCCCGCCAGCTGGCCGCGCGCGGCGACAGCGTGATCGCGGCCTGCCGCACTTCCTCGCCCGCGCTCGATGCGCTCGGCGCGCGGGTGGAGAGCGGGGTTGAAGTCAGCGATGCGGCCTCGGTGGCCGATCTCGCCAAGCGCCTCGCCGGCCAGCGCCTCGACGTTTTGATCAACAATGCCGGCGTGCTGCGCGTGGAAAGCCTCGACGCGATGAATTTCGATTCTATCGCCCAGCAATTCGAAGTGAATGCGATGGGGCCGCTGCGCGTCACCTCCACGCTGGCGCCGCTGCTGGCGCAGGGCGCGAAAGTGGCCATCATCACCAGCCGCATGGGCTCCATGGGCGACAATGGCTCGGGCGGCTATTACGGCTATCGCATGTCGAAGGCGGCGGTGAACGCCGCCGGCGTTTCGCTGGCGCGTGATCTCAAAGGGCGCGGCATTCCCGTCGGCCTTTTCCACCCCGGCATGGTGGCCACCGAGATGACGGGCAAAAACGGCATCCCGCCCGAAGAAGCCGCGCGCGGCGTCATCGCCCGCATCGACGCGCTGAGCTTGGAAACCAGCGGCAAGTTCGTGCATGCCGTGACCGGCGAGGAGCTGCCCTGGTGAGCGAAGCGAAACTGCAAATCCGAATCATTCCCGTCACCCCGCTGCAGCAGAATTGCTCGCTGATCTGGAATGAGGAAAC
>DAOMPU010000203.1:0-5239 GCA_035444925.1 Terricaulis sp.
GGGGGGGGGGGGGAAGCCCGCGGGGCGAGCGGGAAGCGGGGACTTAAGCCGCTTCTGTCTCGTCGTTGGCCGCGCCGACCACTTGGGGCTTGCGCGGCGCTGCGGCGCCGATCTCGATCTTGCGCGGCTTCAGGATCTCCGGAAGCTCGCGCACGAGGCTGATCGTGAGCAGGCCGTTTTCAAGTTTCGCGCCCGCGACGCGGACGTGATCGGCAAGGCCGAAGCGGCGCTCGAAGCTGCGCTCGGCGATGCCGCGATGCAGGAAATTGCGCGGCGATTCCGGCTGCTTGCGCGCGCCGGTGACGATCAGGGAGTTCTGCTTGAACTCGATCGACAGATCGTCCTGGGCAAAGCCGGCCACCGCCAATTCGATGGTGAAGGCGTCATCGCCGGTTTGCTCGACATTAAAGGGCGGATAGCCCGGCGCAGCGTCCAAACGCGCGGCCTGGTCCATCAAATTCGCGATGCGGTCAAAGCCGACCAGCGTGCGGTAGAGCGGATTGAGTTCGTTGTTCGCCATATGATTGTCCTCCTGAAGCGACATTCACGCGCCTTGCGGCGCTTGCTGATGGGAAGGTTCCGTCCCCGAAGGCGGCGGGCGCTTTCCCTGGCGCGGCCTCGATTGAGCGCCGCATGACAATCCAGATGGGAAGGCCCCAGACGTGTTCAAGGGCCCCGTTTCGACAATATTAGTCCTCACCAATTAGGCGCGTATTTCCATGATCCACCTCACCCGCCGCCACGCCGCGTTCGCGCTTGCAGCAGGGCTCGCCGCGTGCGGCGAGCGCCAGCCCCGTCATAGCGACGGCCCGCCCGTTGGTTCGCTCGGCTGGGCCATCGCCGGCCCCTGGCGCCTGGAGCCCGAGCGCGACCGCTGGCGCCATCCCTTGCAGACTTTGCTGTTCTGGGGCCTCGAGCCGGGGACGAGCGTGCTTGAAATTCTGCCGGGGCGCGGCTGGTACACGGCGATCCTGGCGCCCTATCTCGCGGCTTCGAACGGCCGCTTGGTGGTTGCTGGGTTCGATCCCGTGAACGGCAGCGTTTCCCAGCGCGAAGTGCTGGCCGATTGGGAGGCGCGCTTCACGCGCGATCCTGAGCGCTTCGGCCAGATTGAACGCACAATCGCGGCGCGCGATCCGCTCGCCGCGCCCGGCTCGATCGATCTCGCCATCCTCGCCAACAACGTCCACACGCTGATGGCCGAAGGCGCGGCCGAGCGCGTGTTCCGCGCCGTGTTCGCGGCGCTGAAGCCGGGCGGGGGCTTTGGCGTGGAGCAGCACCGCGCCGCCTCCACCGGCCTGCAGGATCCGCTCGCCGGCACGGGCTATGTGCAGGAGGCGTATGTACGCGCGCTGGCGCAGGAGGCGGGGTTTGAGTTCGTCGCCGCCAGCGATGTGAACGCCAATCCGCGCGATACGCGCGATCACCCGTTCGGCGTGTGGACTCTGCCGCCCGTGCTGCGCACCTCGCCGCTTGGCCAGCCGGACGACCCAGGCTTTGACTCAAGCCCCTATGCGGCGATCGGCGAGAGCGACCGGATGACCCTGCGCTTCCGCAAGCCCGGAACAGGCGCCGCAGCGGCGCCCCAAAGCCAACCTTGACGCCCTCGTCACCCTTGCAGGCGGGCGCGCGCTGGTGTGTAAGGGGCGATAATCAAGCCAGCCGGAGGACAGGCTCATGACGTTCGACGAAATCTACGACAAGTTCGCCAGCGCGAGCGCCACGGTGCCGGGCAAAAAAGTGAAGTTCGACTTCGGCGACGACGGCAAGATTTTCCTCGATGGCGGCGCCGGCACGGTCTCGAAGGACGATGCGGCCGCCGACACCACCATCAAGGTGAAGCTGGCTGACTTTATCGACATGGCCGGCGGCAAGCTCGATCCCACCGCCGCCTTCATGCAAGGCAAGCTGCGCGTGGAAGGCGATATGGGCGTGGCCATGCAGCTGCAAAGCGTCATGTCCAAGCTGCGCGGCTGATAGGGCGCAGCGCCGATGGCTTTCGTTCGCGTTCCCGGCAACGAGGTTCCGGAAGGCGCGGAGGAGCATTGGCTTGAGGGCCGCGGCGGCGTGAAGGTGCGGGTGATGACCGCGCCTTCCACCGCCGGGCCCGCGCGCGGCTCGGTGATCGTGTGCCCGGGCCGCACCGAATTCATCGAGAAGTATTTTGAGGTCACGCGCGATTTGCAGGCGCGCGGCTTCGCCGTGTTCGTGATCGATTGGCGTGGGCAGGGGCTTTCGGGGCGCGAGGTCGAGAATCCGCTCAAGGGCCATTTCACCAGCTTCGACGATCCGGTGAACGATCTCTCGACCGCGCTCAAATTGCTCGCCGCCAAGCTGCCGCGCCCGCATATCGGGCTCGCGCATTCGATGGGCGGCGCCATTCTGCTGCGCGCGCTGCAGACGCGGCGCGTTGAAGTGGATGCGGCGGCGTTCTCGGCGCCGATGTGGGGCATCGCCAAGCTCGGGCGCATGGGCAAGTCCTATGTGCGCTTCATGAGTTCGCTCGGCATGGGCGGCTCTTACGCGCCGGGCGTGGATACGCGCTGGAAGCGCGAGGCGTTCAAGCGCAATCCGGTGACGCACGATAAGGAGCGCCACGCCCGCAGCCAGGGCCTGATCGCGGAGGAGCCGCGCCTGGCGCTGGCGGGGCCGACCATGGGCTGGGTCACCGCCGCGGCGGACGCGACTGAAGCGTTCCAGCAATCGGGCGCGTTCGCGCATCTGCGCATCCCGATCCTGGTGGCTAGCGCGGGGCAGGAGCAATTGGTCGATAATGCGAGCCATGCTGCGGTCGCCGCGCTGCTGCCGGAGGCGCATCACATCAATATCCAGGGCGCCAAGCACGAAATTCTGCAGGAGCGCGATGAATTGCGTGCGCCGTTCTGGGAAGCGTTCGACGAACTCACCGCCCGCGTCGCGCCGGCGCGGGTGAGCTGACAGGAGGCCGTCATGGCCGGGGAATTGGTTCTGGTCACGGGCGGTTCGGGCTTCATTGGCGCCCATTGCATCATGCAATTGCTCGAAGCCGGCTATCAGGTGCGCACCAGCGTGCGTTCGCCGAAGCGTGAGGCCGATGTGCGTGCGATGCTGGCGCAAGGGGGCGTCGATGCGGGCGAGCGGCTGAGCTTTGCGGCGGCCGATCTGATGAGCGACGCAGGCTGGGCCGAAGCGGCGGCGGGCTGCACGTACGTGCTGCACGTGGCCTCGCCCTTCCCGCCGGAGATTCCCAAGCACGAGGACGAGGTGATCGTGCCCGCGCGTGATGGGGCGCTGCGCGTCTTGAAGGCGGCGCGCGATGCGGGCGTCAAGCGCGTGGTGCTGACCTCCTCCTACGCCGCGATCGGCTATGGCCAGCCAGAGCAAGCCAAGCCGTTCGATGAGACCAATTGGACCGACCCGAATGGCGCCGACGTGCGCGCCTATGTGAAATCCAAGACGCTGGCCGAGCGCGCGGCCTGGGATTTCATGGCGCGCGAGGGCGGGGCGCTGGAGCTTTCGGTGGTCAATCCGGTGGGCGTGTTGGGGCCGGTGCTGGGCGCGGATTACTCGACCTCGATCCTCTTGGTGAAGCGCTTGCTGGATGGCGACATGCCGGGTTGCCCGCGGCTCTATTTCGGCATTGTCGATGTGCGCGACGTGGCGGCGATGCATCTGACCTGCATGACCCACCCCGCCGCCAAGGGCGAACGCTTCCTGGCGGTCGCGGGCGAGTTTCTCTCGATCGCGCAGATTTCGCGCATCCTGAAGCGCACCATGGGCGCGGCGGCCAAGCGCGCGCCGACGCTGGAGCTGCCGGATTTTCTGATCCGCCTCGCCGCGCGGAACGACCCGGCCGTGCAGCAGATTTTGCCGGAGCTCGGCAAGCGCAAGAGCGGCACGAACGCCAAGGCGCGCCGCGTGCTCGGCTGGAGCCCGCGCTCGAACGAGGAGGCCGTGCAGGCCACGGCTGAGAGCTTGATTGCGCTGGGGCTGGTCAAGCACGCGTGAGCTTGTCGAAATGCGCGCGCGCCATCCGTCATGGGCGTGACGGCGCGGCGCCGTCAGGAGCTGAACATGCGCTATCTCATTTTGATCTATGGCAAGGAATCCGATTGGGCCGACATCAGCCCCGAGCGCGCCGGCGAAATCATGGGCGCGTATTTCGCTTATACAGAGCGGCTCAAGGCCGCTGGAATCTATGTCGCCGGCGATGAGCTGGATGTGGTCGCCACCGCCAAGAGCGTGCGCGGCGAGGGCGGCGCGCACGTGGTGGACGGGCCGTTCGTCGATACCAAGGAGGCGCTCGGCGGCTATTATCTGATCGAGTGCGCCGATCATGACGAGGCGCTTGGCTGGGCCAGGCAGGCGCCCACCATGATGCACGGCGGGGGCGTGGAGCTGCGTCCCGTCATGGTGCGGTGAACGCGGCGCGTCTCGCCGAGCGTGTGGCGCGTGAGAGCTATGGGCGCCTGTTGGCGCTGCTGGCTGCGCGCACGCGCGACGTGGCGGGCGCCGAGGATGCGCTGGCGGAGGCGTTTGCGGCCGCGCTCACCGCGTGGCCGCGCAGCGGCGCGCCGGATAATCCCGAAGCGTGGCTGTTTTCCGCCGCCAAGCGCAAGCTGATCGACGCGGCCCGCCGCGCCCGCACGGCGGCGGTTGGCGAAGCGGAGATTGTGCGCGGCATCGAGGAATTGGCGGCGGAGGCGGCAGGCGCGGGCGATCATCGCCTCGGGCTTTTGTTCGCCTGCACGCATCCGGAGATCGAGCCGAACGCGCGCACGCCGCTGATGCTGCAAGCGGTGCTTGGCTTTTCCGCCGAGCGGATCGCCGCCGCCTTCATGCTGGCGCCGGCGGCGATGAGCCAGCGCCTGGTGCGCGCCAAGCGCAAGCTGCGCGATGTGGGCGCGGCGTTCGCTGTGCCGGAGGTTGGCGCATGGCCGGCGCGCTTTGGCGCGGTGCTGGAGGCGATCTACGCCGCCTACGCCGCGGGGTGGGACGATCCGCTGGGCGTAGAGCCCGCGCGGCGCGGCTTGGCGGACGAGGCGATCTGGCTTGGCCGCGTTCTGGCCGCGCAGCTGCCGGAGGAGCCGGAGGCGCTGGGGCTGCTGGCGCTGATGCTGCACCTGGAAGCGCGCCGCGCGGCGCGGCGCACTGCGCAGGGCGATTACGTGCCGCTTGACCAGCAGGACGTGGCGCTGTGGCGGCGCGATCTGATCGCGGAGGGCGAAGCGTTGCTGCGCGCGGCGAGCAGGGGCGGGCG
>DAOMPU010000204.1:0-5222 GCA_035444925.1 Terricaulis sp.
ACGAGCTTTATTATTCCGAGCGCGTGCTGCGCCTGCCCTGCTATCAGCCCAACGATCGCAAGCGCATCGTGCATCCCGATACGCCCACGCGCGCCAGCGCCGGCCTGCCGGACGATGCGTTCGTGTTCTGCTGCTTCAACGCCGCGCACAAGATCACCAGCTTCGCGTTCGAGCGCTGGATGGAAATCCTGCGCGCCACGCCGGGCAGCGTGCTGTGGCTGCTGGATTATAATGGCGAAACCAATGCCCGCATGCGCGCCGCGGCCGAAGCGCGCGGCGTGGCGGGTGAGCGGCTGGTGTTCGCGCAGAAGATCGCCAACCCGTATCACCTCGCGCGCTACCCGCTGGCGGATTTGTTTCTCGACACGATCCCCTATGGCGCACACACCACGGCTTCCGACGCGCTCTGGATGGGCGTGCCAGTGCTGACGCTTTCGGGCCGCTGCTTCGCGGCGCGCGTGTGCGGCTCGCTGGTGCGCGCGGCGGGCGCGCCGGAGCTGATCTGCGACAGCGCCGAGCATTTCGTCGCCCGCGCCATCCAGCTTGCCGCCGATCGCGTCAGCCTTGCGGAAATCCGCCAGCGCCTGATCGCGCAGCGCGATACCTGCGCGCTGTTCGATGTGGACGGCCTCGCGCGCAAGCTCGAGGGCCTCTACGCGCAGATGGCGGCCGAGTATCGCGCCGGCGCGCTGCCGCAGCCGAATCTCGCCAATCTTCCCGCCTATCTCGATATCGGCGCCAGCTTCGATCACGACGCGCGCGAGATTGGCCTCATGCCCGATTATCACGCGCATTATTTGAGCGAGCTCGCGCTGCGCCACCGCCGCAAGCCTTTGATCGCCGATCAAAGATTGTGGAGCGGCGAAACCGCCACGCCCGCCGCCATCGCCGCCTGAAGGACCGCACCCGTGAAAGAACCCAAGCGCATTCTCGTCACCGGCGGCTCAGGCTTCCTTGGCTCACACCTCTGCGATCGCCTGCTGGCGCGCGGCGAGGAGGTGATCTGCCTCGACAATCTCTTCACAGGCCGGCGGCGCAATATCGAGCATCTGATCGGCCACAAGCGCTTTGAATTCATGCGCCACGACGTAACCTTCCCGCTCTATCTCGAAGTCGATCAGATCTACAATCTCGCCTGCCCCGCCTCGCCGATCCACTATCAACACGATCCCGTGCAGACCACGAAAACCAGCGTGCACGGCGCGATCAACATGCTGGGCCTCGCTAAACGACTCAAAGCGCGAATCTTCCAGGCTTCGACCTCGGAAGTGTACGGCGACCCCGCCCAGCATCCGCAAACCGAAGAATATTGGGGCAATGTGAACCCGATCGGCGTCCGCTCCTGCTACGACGAGGGCAAACGCTGCGCCGAGACTTTGTTCTTTGACTATCACCGCCAGCATAAGCTGGAGATCAAGGTCGCGCGCATCTTCAACACGTACGGCCCGCGCATGCACCCGAACGATGGGCGCGTTGTCTCCAATTTCATCATGCAGGCGCTGCAAAACCAGGACATCACCATTTTCGGCGATGGCGCGCAGACGCGCTCGTTCTGCTACGTGGATGATCTGATCGATGGCTTCCTCAAGCTGATGGATAGCCCCGCCGAGATCACCGGCCCGATCAATCTCGGAAACCCGAACGAGTTTCGCATTATCGAGCTGGCCGAAGCCGTGATCGATCTCACCGGCTCCAGCTCAAAGATCGTCGCCCGCCCGCTGCCGCACGACGATCCGCGCCAGCGCCAGCCCGACATCACCAAGGCGAAAACCCAGCTCGACTGGCGTCCGAATATTCAGCTGCATCAGGGGCTGGCGAAAACCATCGCCTATTTCGAGGCGCTGCTGCGCGAAGGCGAAGAGGCGCCGGCGCAGGAAGCACTGACCGTGCACGAAATGCAGGCGCGCATCGCCGCCGCCGGCTAATCAACGGGTAAAACGCACGCTCACGCCCCACATCGCCGGCTGCGAGCGGAACGTGTCATAGCCGATGAAGCCATAGCCCGAGAGCGCATAATCCTCGTTCGTCAGGTTGCGGCCCCAGAGTGAAATCTCGGCGCTATCGCTCAGCGCATAACGCAGCGCGGCGTTCACCAGCGTGAAACCGCCCTGGCGCCGATCGGCGCGGCCTTCAGGATCGAGATAATAGGCGCTCTGATATTTGGCCGATGCTTCAAACGAAAGCCGATCCCAGTTTTGCTGCACGGTAAGGGTCGCGGAAACATCGGAAGCGAACGGCAGCGGGTTTCCATCGAGCGTGGCCGCGTTCACGCCGCCCTGCGCGATCTCGCTATCGAGCGCAACCACGCCGCCACTGATTTCCGCCCCCGCCCAAGGGCGCCAAGTCGCGGAAAGATCGATCCCCTGCACGCGCGCCGCATCGAGATTAGAGAGCGAGTTGGACGTAATCGAGCCGCCGCCCGGCAGCGGAAACGCCACGAACACGCGCGCCTGCGGGCGCTCGTAATCCTGGTAAAACAGCGCCGCCTCGAGGCTCAACGCAGCGCCGAGCGCGCCCTTATAGCCGATCTCGTATGCATTCACGGTTTCGGCGCGAAACAGGCCTTCGTCCTGATAGTGCGTGGCGTTGTTGGCCACCTCGCCGTTGAAGCCTCCGCTTTTGTAGCCTTGGCCGAACGAGGCGTAGATCATCGCATCCGGTCCCAACCGGTGGCGCAGCGCCGCCATGCCGGTAAAGCGGCTCTCATCGATCGTGTTGCGCCCTTCTGCGAGGCCGACGCCGTCGCGATTATTCAGCGCGCGCACGCCGTCAGCATAGATGTGCTGGCCAAAGCCCTGCCCGCTGATGCGTTCAAGCGTCTGGCGCCCGCCGAGCGTCAGCGTTGTGTTCGCGCCAATATCGAAATCCGCCACGGCATAGAGCGCCCCGGCGCGGCGCGTCTGCTCGATATGCGTCAGCAGCGACACCGCAGGCGTGGGCGAAGCCGGGCTTGGCCCCACGCGCGCGGGCGCGCCGGGATACGTGCACGTTCCCGCCAACGTTTCGGTGTCAAGCGCGCCGCACCAGATCAGATAATCCTGCGAGAAATCGTCATAAGAAAACGCCGCGCCCAGCAGCAGCGCCCCGCCCCGCCATTGCGTGCGCGCAAACGCGTCCTGGCTGAGCTGCAGATAGTCGCGATCGTAGGAAAGATTGGCGAGGCTCGCCGGCATGCCGTCGAAATCGAAGCCATAGCGCTGGCGGAAGCCTTCGGCCGCAGTCAGAGAAGTAAAACGCCACGCGCCGATGCGCGCATTGTATTGCGCCGAAAGCCCGTGAAAATCGTTGTTCGTATCCTGCACCCCATCGGCGCCAACGGAAATCTGGTGATCGCCCAGCGTGAGCGATGAATTGAGCGGCGCGGGATTGATTCCGTTATCGGCCTCCACATGCCCGCGCAGCAGCAGCGCGCGATCGGCGCCGAGATCAAACGCAAAGCTCACCCGCACGCCATATTCATCGCGCACGCCGCCCGCATCCTTCGGCCCGCCGACATTCTCCAGCGCCGCGTCTTGCGCGAGATAGCGCGCCGCGATGCGGCCATTGATCTGCGCAGTCAGCGCGCCGCTGGCCGCCGCCTGCACATCGATCCGATCAAACCGCCCGTACGAAGCCTCCAGATAGGCTTCCGGCGTCGCGCTCGGCGGCGCAGAGATGAAATTGATCGACCCGCTGGAGGCGTTGCGCCCCTGAATGGTCCCCTGCGGGCCTTTCAGCACCTCCACGCGCGCCAGATCATACGCCAGCAAGCTGGCCTGCACGTTAGTGGCGAGAAACACCCCGTCCACATGCACCGCCGCCGCGCTGGGCGTCAGCGCCTGGTGATCCACCGCGCCGACGCCGCGAATCTGAAACGTCGTCTGCGAGCCATTGGAAATCGCCGCCTGCACGCCGGGCAGCAGCATGACCAAATCTTCCGCGCCATCCGCCGCGCGCAGCGCATCGCCTGAAATCACAGCTACGCTTTGCGGCAGATCGCGCGCCAAAGCCGCCTCGCGCGTGGCTGTGACGACGATCATGTTCGTCGATGCCACATTTTGCGCGTGCGCGCCGCCGGCATTGAACGCGATCACGGTGATCGCGCCCAGCAAAACCGCGTGTTTGGACATTCTATCCCCGCCGTCAGCACTTCGCGCTACGTAAGCCGCGCTTCATGCCGCGTCCGCGCCTGGCTGGCAATGACCGATACGCTGCCGGCAGAGGAGGGATTGCGGGATCGGTGCTTTGACGATGAGCGCCTCGGTTTTGACGCCGGGGCCGATCTGGTCAACGTAGATCGGCCTGATACGCGCCAACAGAATACTGCGCCTGCCGCCACCTCCTTCACGGAGGCGTGGATCGAAACTCGACCGATTGGGCCGAGTTTGGGCTTGTGCACGGTCGCCCCCCTTCACGGAGGCGTGGATCGAAACGCCTGCATCCGAGGATACCCGACAGAAAGGCCCAAAGCGCATCAGCGAGGGCAGTGGCCCCCTTCTCTGCTTCCAACTGCCGCCAAGAGGGCAATTCCCGGAGCAGATCACGGCAAACCTTGGCGTGCTCAATGTCAGCCCGCTCATGAACGCGGAAGAAGCGAAGTGTGGCCTCATCTTCAATGCCGTAGAAGCGAATGAGCCCCTCGATCTTGGCTCTCGCCACTTCCGGCAGTTGGCTTTCGTAGGCGTAAAGCGCGCCGAGCCCAGCCGCGTAGTTTCGTCGAGACAAACTCGCGAACGCTGCGATCAGGGCTTGGGTCTCCGAATGAAGCTCGGCCGCCTCTAATTCCGACGCCTGGACGCCGAGCCCAAGAGCGAAACGACGCCAAAGCGTGGCGTGATCATCCTTGCCTTCGCCGATGCCTTCTTCCTCCGCCAGATTTTCGGCCAACATCCGGCGGCCGCGCGGCTCCGGCCAAGTGGAATGGATCGCGCTGACGGCCATCGGAAACGCTTCGACATGATGATAGTATTGGGCTGCATACGTCCGGAGCGTGTCGATCGGCAATTCACCCGCTGACCATGCGCGATAGAACGGGTGCTGTAGCATGGCGCGCTGCGCAACAACGGCGTCGATGCGCGCGACGATATCTGGCTCGTTCATCCTTGCCTCCTAATGCGCATTGCTTGCGCCGCGGAGCGCCCGCGCCGCCACGACCATGTTGATCAACGCAGGCTCCACGTTCTCCCACTTGCGGGTTTTGAGGCCGCAATCCGGATTCACCCAAACTTGTTCGTCCGTGAGGC
>DAOMPU010000205.1:0-4919 GCA_035444925.1 Terricaulis sp.
GATCAGCGAAGGGCCAGGGGGCGCATCTTCCAGGCGCTGGGCCCATTCCGCATCCGGCACGCGCTCGGCTTGTTCGTCGCGCAGCGGCGCGCTCATTTCGATCAGCACGATGTTGGAATTTTCGTGCATGCCCTCGATGCGTTGCGTGGCGCGCTGGGCGTCTTGCATCAGCACGCCGCGGCCGGGGCCGAGTTCGATCCAATTGAACGCCGGCTTGCCCAGCACGTCCCATTCATGCGCGCACCAGAGGCCGATCAGCTCGCCGAACATCTGGCTGGCTTCCGGCGCGGTGATGAAATCGGCGCTCTCGCCGCCGATGGAAGGGCGGGTGGCGTAATAGCCGTGCTTGGGATCGTAGAGGCACGCGGCCATAAACTCGGCCACGCTCATGGGGCCGTTGTCCTTGATGTGGTCGATCAGTTTTTGTTTGAGATCGCTCACGCCGCCGCCAGTTTGGGTTGTTTCAAGGCGCGGTGGATCAGCCAGGCGCCGATTAGGATCATTGGGATCGAGAGCAGCATGCCCATGGTGACCAATCCGCGCAGCGCCTCTGGCATGTGCGCGTCAGGCTCGCGCACGGTTTCCAGCAGCGCGCGGAAGAGGCCGTAGCTCACCAGGAAAAGGCCGACATTCATGCCCGGGCGGCGCAGCGATTCAAATTTCAGCGTGGCCACATTGATGATGGCGAACAGCAGCAGCCCTTCGAGCGCGGCTTCGTAAAGCTGGCTCGGGTGGCGCGGATCGGCGCCGGCGGGGCAGAAGCCGCCATGCATGCGCATCAAGGTGTCGTTGCAGAACACCATGCCGAACGGGCCGTCCGTGGTGCGGCCCCAGAGCTCGCCATTGATGAAATTGGCGATGCGCCCGAAGAACAAGCCGATCGGCGCGGCGGCTGCGGCGAGATCGCCCAGGCGCAAGAGATCGATCTTTTGCGTTTTGGTTTTCGTGCGCAGCGCCTCGATCTCTTTCTTCGGCAGCCAGCCCACGCCGCTGACGCGCGCGTACTCGCTCTTCTTGTCCTCGGGGGGTGTTGCTACCGCATGCTTCTTGGCGAGCGCGGCGAATTGATCTTCGTCCACGTGGGTTTGCCGCGCGAACCAGATCGCGGCGATGGCCACACCCAGCAAGCCGCCATGGAAGCTCATGCCGCCTTCCCAGATGCGGATCAGGCTGGCCGGATCGGACCAGATCATGTCGGGCTTGTAGAACAGCACGTAGCCGATGCGCCCGCCGAGGATGACGCCCAGCGTGGCCCAGAATAAAAAGTCATCCGCCTGCGGCACGGAGAGCGCCGGCTTGCCCGGCGCCCACAGCCGATCGCGCCGGATCAGCCACACCATCCAGCGCCAGCCGAGGAAAAGCCCCGCGATATAAGCCAAAGCATACCAGCGCAGATCGAGCCGGATTCCGTCACCAATGGGGATCGTCCCGAGATGGAGCGCCACCGGATCGATGTTTGGGAATTGGAGGGCTGCCTCGATCAACACGCTTACCTCAAGTTTAGCTGATTGGCCGCATTGCCCGCAGCGTCCGGGGGCGTTCTATTGGCGGGGAAGGGATCGGTCCACATGCAAACGACAAGCTCGGTGTTCGATGATCTGGCCCGCTTGATGACGGGCGCCATGGGCATGGCCCAGGGGGCGGGCGAGGAAGCCAAAAGCTTCATGCGCGCCCAGGCGGATCGCTTTGTCGCCGAAATGGATTTGGTGGGCCGCGACGAGTTCGAGGCGGTGAAGCAGCAGGCCGCCGATGCGCGCGCCGAAGCCGACGCGCTGCGCGCGCGGGTGGAGGCGCTGGAGGCGGCGCTGAAGGGGCGGGGCTAGCCGTCCTGCACTAGCCGGAACGTGCAGCCTTCGACGATCAGCGTGGCTACGTTTGGCCCCGGCCGGAATTGGCCTTCGAACGGCTCGCAGCCTTCGATTTCCATGCGCAGGGTGAGCGGGTTTTCGTCGGCCACCGGGATGGTTTCTTTCCAGCTTTCCCCGGAAGGCAGCAGAATGAGACGCCCCATCAGCATATAATAGCGGTCAACCGTGAGGGTCATCTCACGCCCCGCGTAATCGCCCACCACCTCAAACGTGGCGCTATAGGGCAACACGATTTCAGGCTCGGCCGGCGGCGCGTACGGGCGCTGGCCCGAGGCGAATTGCACGAGCGCTGATGTCAGCGTGCGGTTTTCGCAGCCGATCGAGATGAGGCGCGGCGGGCGATCGCGCTGGATGATTTCCGCGGCCCAGTAGGAAGAATCTGGCACGCACACCCAATCTTGGCCGCGCTGTAACGGGATTTTCCAGCTGTAGCGATCGGGCTCCAGCGTGAGGCACGGATCGGCCAACAGCGCATCAAGCTGCGCGCTGCGTTCTTCGCCGATCGGGCCTTCGTGGATCACATCGTTCGGATTCGGCGGCGGCGCCCAATCGGCGGGCGCGTTGGGCGGCGGCGGCGGCGGGGGCGGGCGGCGATAATCCTTATCTTGCCGCGCGACATGCCAGCCATCCTCGGCGCGCCAGAGCGTGATGAGATTATCCTGCGCCCACATGCCGGTGGGCGGCACGCGCACGCGGATGCGGGTGTCGGCGTTGGCCGCCGCCTCCGGCAAAGGCGTTGCGCTAGTGAAACGTTGTACGGCTTCGTTGCTTTCGGCGACGTTTTCTTCGGCCAGCGCCCGCAATTCGCGCAGATCGACGTTTTCGAGCGCGGGGCATTGCGCCTGGGTGATTCCGCCCTCGCCGGCGCCCGTGGCGCTGACGCAGGCCGCCGCGAGGAGGCCCAGCGCGGATGCGGCCAAGGAAAGTCGTAACGCCAAGCTCAATCCCCCATCTATCCCCGCCGCAGTTTCCCCAGCTTACGCCCGGGCGCAAGCATTTGGGGCGTGTGAAGCTTCTGTGCGGGAAAGGTCTGATTAACCTGTGCGGCGCTTCCATGGAGCCAGGGGTTCGATTCGTGCGCGGAAGACGCACGGATCCCAAGGAAAGAGCCGCATCCAGCGCCAGTGGCGCGCCTGAGCCCGGAGGGGACAGCTCATGGATCTTTCGCTCGACGACGACTACGCCGCCTCAACCGATCCGATGGATACGGTGGAGCATGTGATCGGCTCCGATGATCGCTTCAGCGCCGAGCGCGCCGAGGATGGCGATGTCCATTTCATTTTCAAATCCACGTTCGGCGAGACGGCGGGCTATTTCAGCTTCCGGCCGGAATTGCCGGCGCTGCTGTTCACGCTGGGCTTTGATCTCATGGCGCCGGCTTCGCGCCGCGACGAAGCGGTGAAGCTGGCCGCGCATATCAACGAAAACCTCTGGCTCGGCCATTTCGATGTGTGGGCCGATGACGGCACGATCATCTTCCGGCACGCCATGCCGATGATCGGGCGCGAGGAAATTTCCATCGGCGAAGTGCAGGCCATGCTGGCGGCGGCGATGGATGCGGCTGAGCGCTTCCAGCCGGCGTTTCATTTCGCTATCCTCGGCGGCATGGCCGCGAGTGATGCGGCGCAGGCGGCGTTTTTCGAAACTGCCGGAGAAGCGTGAGCGGATTAGAGTCTCCTTCCATCGCCCTGGTCGGCGCCGGCGCCATGGGCGGGGCGCTGGTGCGTGGCTGGATCGCCGCCGTGCGCAAGGGCGGCGGGCTGACGCTCACAGTTGTTGAGCCGAATTTCGATCCCGCGCTTGAGCGCGCGCTGGAAGCGGCGGGCGCCGTGCTCAATCCGCCCACGCCAGGGCCGGCGGATGTGCTGGTGCTGGCGGTGAAGCCGCAGGCCTTCCTCAAAGTCGCGCCGGATGCGCGGCCCTTCGTTGGCCCCGAAACGCGGGTGCTTTCGATTATGGCGGGCGTTCCGATCGATACGCTGATGCGTGAGCTGGGCGCAACGCGCGTGATCCGCAGCGTGCCGAACACGCCCGCGCGGATCGGGCGCGGCGTCACCGCTTACGTCGCTTCGCCCGCCTGCACGGCGGAAGATCGCGCGCTGGTGGAGCAATTGCTGGAGCCGCTGGGCTCGGTGGAGCCGATGCAGGCCGAGCGCTTGCTGGACGCGGTGACGGCGATTTCAGGCTCGGGGCCGGCTTACGTGTTTCTGCTGGCCGAATGCCTTGCGGCGGCGGCCGAGCAGGAGGGGATCGATCGGGAAACCGCGATCCGCCTGGCCAACGCCACGGTAGCCGGCGCGGGCGCGCTGATGCTGGAAACCGGCGAGGCGCCCGGCGTGCTGCGCAAGCAGGTGACCTCGCCGGGGGGAACCACGGAAGCGGCGCTCGATATACTCGGCGCGGGCGAGGGGCTTGGGCCGCTGCTGCGCCGCGCGGTGGCCGCCGCTGCGCAGAGGTCGCGGGAATTGGGGAAGTAGGCGCGGCTTTTCAAGCCTTGACGGCGCCCCATTCCCTCCGCCTCATCTTCCCATGCACTTGGACTCCGCCATCCGCCGCGATCTTGCCCGCGCCGCCCTTTCGCTTGCCGCCGCCGCGCCCTGGCGTGAGCTGACTTTGGTGCAATTGGCGGACGCCGCGAGCCGGCCTGTCTCGGATTTTTACGGCGCGAGCTTGGGCGAAGCGGTCGATTGCGTGGAAGAGGCGTTTGACCGCGCGATCGGCGATGATCTGGACAAGCTCGATCCCGGCCAAAGCGTGCGCGACCGGCTGTTTGAACTGATCATGCGCCGCTTCGAGGCGATGGAGCCGCACCGCGCGGCGGTGATCGCCATGGAGGCGGGGCAGGATCGCGATCCGGTGCTGATGGGCGCGGCGCACCAGCGCCACGTGCGCTGCGCGCGCTGGGTGCTGGCGCTGGCCGGGCTTGAGGCCGATGGGATGACGGGCAATGCGCGCGCGCAAGGGCTCGGCGTCATCATCGGCCAGGCGCGCGCCGCTTGGCGCGGCGACGATGCCGGCGATTTCAACAAGACGATGGCTTCGCTCGATAAG
>DAOMPU010000205.1:4929-5205 GCA_035444925.1 Terricaulis sp.
CCGCGCGGAGGAGATGTTCGGGCGCTGGGCGGGGTTTGAGAAGAAGGAAGGCGGTGGGGAATAGGCGCGCGCGCTGCGCCGCGAATTTCCTATTCTCTCTGCAACTGCAATTTTACTGCTGTTCCTGCTCGCGTAAACCTTTTGGCAAAGCATTGTTTACGCTTGATGCGTGATGATGAACGCGCATTAGCCAAGAGGCGCGGCCATGATCGAGACCAAATTGAGCGATCTGAAGCAGCAGCTGCGGCAGCTGCGCGATGCGCAAGTCCGCTTCTG
>DAOMPU010000206.1:0-5163 GCA_035444925.1 Terricaulis sp.
ACCCGCTGCTCTACGGCCTGATGGGAACCATGCCGCTGATCGGCGGCGGCAAGACACGGTTTCAGCCGATCTTCGTCGGCGATGTGGCGGACGCGGCGTGCGCCGCGCTCGATACGCCGGATGCGCAAGGGCGCGTCTACGAGCTCGGCGGCCCGCGCACCTATACGTTCAAAGAGCTGATGCAGTTCGTCCGCCGCGAAACCCAGCGCGACGCGCCGCTGCTGCCGCTAGCCTTCGTGTTCGCGCAGCCGCTGGGCTTCCTGATCGAGTGGGCGTTCAAGCTGATCCCGTTCGCGGCGCCGCCGCTGACCAGCGACCAGGTTTCGCAGCTGCGCCGCGATAATGTCGTCGGCGCCGATGCGAACGCGCTCACCATCGCCGATCTTGGCGTGGCGCCGCTGGAAAGCGTGGAAGCGGTCGTGCCGAGCTATCTTTGGCGCTTCCGCCCGTACGGCCAATTCCAAACCACGCAGAGCCCGGCGTGAAACGCGCGGCGCTCATCACGCTGATCTTTGGCCTGGCCACGCTCGGCGTGTTCGTGGCGTTCCGCTTCCTGCCGGAAGTGCAGGGCGCCACGATGCTGGGCGATCTGCCCGGCTTCGTCAGCTCATTTCAGCGCGCAGAAACGCTGGCCGATCTCGCGGTGCTGTTCGGCGTGCCGCCTGATGCGGCTTCGCTCGCGGCGATGAACGCGCTCAACACGCTCGATCTTTACGCCTTCATTCCTTCGTTCACGATCTTCCTGATCGCGGGCGTATTCATGATCGCCGGCGCGCCGAACGGCCCGCTGCCTTGGGCGGCGATTGTGTTCGCGCTGATCGGCGCGGGCGCGGACGTGATCGAAACCAGCCGCCAATTGGGGCTGGGGCGGGATTTTTCTAACGCGGAAGCGTATCTGCCGATCGCGCCGTGGCATTGGCTCAAATATGGCGCGCTGGGGCTGAACGGCCTCGCCGTCGCCGGGCTCTGCTTCCTGCGCGGCCCGCGCCGCTACGTGCTGGGGATCGCCGCGCTGTTGCCGCTGCCTGCGGTGCTGGCCGCGTGGGCCGGCCTTGCCGAGCCGCGCTTCTTTGCAATCGCGCTCACGCTCTATTGGGTGGCGCTGCTGGTCGCGGCGGGCGTCAGCTTAACGCGCAAGCCCGCCTAATCCTTGGGCGTCGGCGCAACGCCGATGTCGGCTTCCTCGATCACGGCGCGGATGGCGCCGCGTTCGGCGCTAAACATCACCGTCAGACGATTTCCGTTTCGGGTGAGCCCGATCCAGACGTGATTGGCGTCCATGCGTTCCACATGCACGTTGACGCCATCGAGCACAATTTCGTCCAAGCCGAATTTATCAATGGTGATGCGTTCGAGCGTCATGTGGATGGCTCGGGCGAAAGGTGCTTCGGCTTAAGGCCGAAATCGGCTTCCACGTGTTCGGCCACGATGGCGCGGTGGCAGCCGCGCCAATCATGCTCCAGGCACATGATGCAGGCGCGCCCTTTGCCGGCGAGCTCCGCCGTTTCCGCCAGCGCCAGCTGGCTCTCGGGCTCAACCAGCTTGGCCTCATAGATGCGGCGCATGGTTTTCGTATCGCCTTTGCGCGCCGCTTCGCGCCCCGCCTTCGGCGTGCCGAGCGCTTTTAAATGCACGTAGGCGATGCCGGCTTCGGAAAGGCTCGCCATCAGAGCTTTCTTGGAAAAGCCGGCGCGGCGTGAATTGGCGATCTCGCGCACGTCGATCAGTGTTTTGATCTTCGCCGCCTTCAGCGCCGCCACGAAATCAGCGGGGCCGACATGCTCGTACCCGATGGTCCAGAGCTCTTTCGCCATGCGCGCCTCTTCAGGCGCGCCCGAGGAACCCGCTATAGAGGCCAACAAGCAGCAGCGCGCCAAGGCCGATGCGATACCACGCAAACGGCGCAAACCCAACGCGCGTCACGTAATCCAGGAACGGCCGCACCACGATCACAGCGGAGATGAACGCAAACACGAAGCCCACCGCGATCTCGACGATGCGCTGATCCGATACGCCAAAGCCCGATTGATAAAGCTTGTAGGCGTCATAAATGAAGGCCGCGATCATCGTCGGCATCGCCAGGAAGAAGGAAAATTCCGCCGCCGCGCGCCGGTCGAGCCCCAGCAGCAGGCCGCCATAGATCGTCGCGCCTGAGCGTGAAACGCCGGGGATCATAGCGATACATTGCATGAAGCCCACGGCCACCGCGCGCCAGATCGGCGTCTTGGCCGCGTCCGTCACCACCGGAATCGGCGCGAAGCGCTCCAGCGCCAGCATCAGCACGCCGCCGATCAAGAGCGCCCAGGCGATCACCACGAGGCTCTCATAGAGCACCAGCTTGATGTAATCGGCCGCGAAGAAGCCGATCACCACCGCCGGCAGGAACGCGAGGAACAGCATCAGCGCAAAGCGCCGCGCCTCCGGCTTGGTCGGCAGCCCGGTGACCACATCGAAGATGCGCTGCCGGTAAAGCCACATCACCGCCAGGATCGAGCCCAGCTGGATCATCACCGTGAACACCCCGCCCGGATCGTCATAGCCGATCAAATCCGCCCCCAAGAGGAGGTGGGCGGTCGACGAAACGGGCAAGAATTCCGTCAGCCCTTGCAGGATCCCCAGCAGGGCGGCGCGGATCAGATCGAGAAAGTCCAAAGCGGGGCGCCCCATTCCTGTGCGGCGCGACCATGAAGTGCGTCGCAAAGGGGCGAAAGTGCGAAAATCAGGCCGCTGGACACAGCGGGGGCAGTTTTTTCCTTGAATCCGGCCTGAATCTGCGCATAGAGGAATAATCTCCCGCAATTTGCGTGGTCTGGAGCGCGTTTTGGCCGAACGCATGCAGAAATTCGTGTCTGTCGGGCAAGCTTGGCCCGAAAAGCGCCCGGCGACGGAGCGCTCAGGCGATTTTCACGAAATCCACCGCGAATTCATTGCCGAGAAAGCCGCCGCCCAGGCCTCGCGCTGCGCCCAATGTGGTGTCCCGTTCTGCCAAAGCGGCTGCCCGCTGCACAACAACATCCCCGATTGGCTGAAGCTGACGGCCGAGGGGCGGCTGCAGGAGGCGTACGAGGTCTCCGCCGCCACCAATTCCATGCCCGAAATCTGCGGCCGCATCTGCCCGCAGGATCGCCTGTGCGAAGGCGCCTGTGTGATCGAGCAATCCACCCACGGCGCGGTGACCATCGGCTCGGTCGAGAAATACCTGACCGACACCGCCTGGCGCGAAGGCTGGGTGGCGCCCATTAAGCCGCGCGCCGAGCGGAGCGAGAGCGTCGGCATCATCGGCGCCGGCCCCGCGGGCCTCGCCGCCGCCGAACGCCTGCGCCTGCGCGGCTATCAAGTCACTGTCTATGATCGCCACGACCGGATCGGCGGCCTGCTGATCTACGGCATCCCGAATTTCAAGCTTGAGAAAGAAGTCGTCGAGCGGCGCGCCCAGCGGCTGATCGACGGCGGCGTGAAGTTCGAGTTGAATTGCGATGTCGGGACCACGATCAGCTTCGCCGAGCTGCGCCAGCGCCATGACGCGGTGCTGATCGCCACCGGCGTTTATAAAGCAAAGCCGCTCAATGCGCCGAACGACGCCGAAGTGGTGAAGGCGCTCGATTTCCTGATCGCGGCCAATCGCGTCGGCCTCGGCGATGACGTGCCGCAGGCGCAGGCGCTCAACGCCAAGGATCGCCGCGTCGTCGTGATCGGCGGCGGCGATACGGCGATGGATTGCGTGCGCACCGCGCGCCGTCAGGGCGCCAAAAGCGTCACCTGCCTTTATCGGCGCGACCGCGCCAACATGCCGGGCTCCCAGCGTGAAGTGACTCACGCCGAGGAGGAGGGCGTGCTGTTCGATTGGCTGGCCGCGCCCAAATCCGTGCGCGCCGGCAAGACGCCCGGCGTGAAAGCCGTGCGCATGCGCCTTGGCGCGCCGGATGCATCGGGCCGGCAGGCGCCGGAAGAAACCCCCGGCAGCGAATACGCCGTGCCGGGTGATCTCGTCATCGCCGCGCTCGGCTTCGATCCCGAGGATCTGGCCGAAGCGTGGGATGCGCTCGATCTGCGCACCACGCGCTGGGGCACGGTCGCCGTGGATGAAAAATCTTACGCCACCTCGCTTCCGGGCGTGTTTGCCGCCGGCGATATCGTGCGCGGCGCCTCGCTCGTGGTATGGGCGATCAAAGAAGGCCGCGACGCAGCCGATGCGATCGACGCCCACATTAAAACTGCCGCGCGCGTAGCGGCGGAGTAAAATCCACCGCAACGCGCGCAACACTACTCCCCTTCCCCCAGATTTCTTTCTTTGGGGGAGGGGGCAGGGGGCGGGGTGAGACTCCGCCAGTGCAATTTGAGACTGAACATGGCCGGTACGAAGCATTCTGAGCGCGGTGGTTCACCCCCCCCCAGCCCCCTCCCCTCAAGGGGAGGGGGAGATTCAGCGCTACATCGCTGAGCGCGCGCGGCTTGAAGCCGAAGGCATGTACCGCGCCGAATTCGAACGCGACGCGTGCGGCGTTGGCCTCGTCTGCGCCATTGACGGCAAGCCGCGGCGCGATGTGGTTACGCTCGCGCTCGCTGCGCTGAAAGCGGTGTGGCACCGCGGCGCGGTGGATGCGGACGGCAAAACCGGCGACGGCGCTGGCATCCTGATCGATGCGCCGCAGGATTTCTTCCGTGATTGCGTGCGCGCCACTGGCCACACGCCCAAGGAAGGGGCGATCTTCGTCGGCCAAATCTTCTTGCCGCGGCTCGATCTGGGCGCCCAGGAGCGCGCGCGCGTGATCGTGGAAAGCGAAATCATCCGCGCGGGCTTCACGCTCTATGGCTGGCGCCAGGTGCCGGTGAATATCGAGCACCTGGGCGAGAAAGCGAACGCCACGCGGCCCGAGATCGAGCAAGTGCTGCTCTACGATCCGCAAAACCGCGACGACGATACGGTCGATCGCGATCTATTCATCGTGCGCCGGCGCATCGAAAAGCGCGCGCTCGCCGCCAACATCGCCGAGCTGTACGTCTGCTCGCTCTCGGCGCAGACGCTGATCTACAAAGGCATGTTCCTGGCCCAGTCGATCGATGCGTTTTATCCGGATTTGAAAGACGATCGCTTCGTTTCCGCCGTCGCGATCTATCACCAGCGCTACAGCACCAACACGTTCCCGCAATGGCGCCTGGCGC
>DAOMPU010000207.1:0-5157 GCA_035444925.1 Terricaulis sp.
CGCAGCGATCATCCCGTCGCCAGCCGGCGCACCGATAAGATCGCCGAAGCTGTGCGCGATCCGGGCGTGTTTGACCGTTTCCGCCAGAAATACGCCAATCGCCTGCGCATGTTCGAAGCGCCGGAAGCGTGCGTGCAATGCGTGAAGGCGGCGGTGGAGTTGCCGTTTGACGAGGGCATGAAGCGCGAGCGCGAATTGTTCATGGGGCTCGTGGGCGGCACGCAATCCAAGGCGCTGCGCCATATCTTCTTCGCGGAACGTGCGGCCTCCAAGCTCGATGGCGTGCCCGCCGATACGCCGGTGATCCCGATCAAGAAGGTCGGCGTGCTGGGCGCGGGCACGATGGGCGGAGGCATCACGATGAATTTCCTCTCCGCCGGCCTGCCCGTTGCGCTGGTGGAGCGCGAGCAGGCGGCGCTGGATCGCGGCGTGGCCAATATCCGCAAGAATTACGAGAACACGGTCAAGAAAGGCCGCCTCACCGAAGCGCAGATGGACGCCGCGATGGCGCTGCTTTCGCCAACGTTGGACGCCAACGCCTTCGCCGATTGTGATCTGGTGATCGAGGCGGTGTTCGAGGATATGGCGCTGAAGAAAACCGTGTTCCGCACGCTTGACGCGATTTTGAAGCCCGGCGCGATCCTGGCCTCCAACACCTCCTATCTCGACATCGACGAAATGGCCGCCGAGACCAAGCGGGCCGATCATGTGCTCGGCCTGCATTTCTTCTCGCCGGCCAATGTGATGAAGCTGCTGGAGATCGTGCGCGGTGAAAAGACCGCGCCCGCGGTGCTCAAGACGGCGATGGATCTGTCGAAGAAGATCGGCAAGATCGCTGTGGTGGCCGGCGTGTGCCACGGCTTCATCGGCAACCGCATGCTGAGCCCGCGCCAGCGTGAAGCGCAAAAGCTTATTCTGGAGGGCGCCAAGCCCTGGCAGATCGATCGCGTGCTGACGAGCTTCGGCTTCCCGATGGGGCCGTTCCAGATGTCTGATCTCGCCGGGCTCGATATCGGCTGGAGCGCGGAAACCTCGAAAAGCGAAACCGTGCGCGACGTGTTGTGTGAGTGCGGCCGGCGCGGCCAGAAAACCGGAAAGGGCTATTACGATTACGACGAAAGCCGCCGCGGCTCGCCCTCGGCGGAAGTGGAAGAGATCATCGCGCACTTCGCCGCCGGCAAGCCTCAGCGCGACATCTCGGATCAGGAAATCGAGGAGCGCCTGCTCTATCCGATGGTCAATGAGGGCGCGAAGATTCTGGAAGAGGGCAAAGCTCAGCGCGCGTCGGACATCGATATCGTCTGGCTCAACGGCTATGGCTGGCCCGCGACGACGGGCGGGCCGATGTTCTGGGCCGATACGATCGGGCTCGATAAGGTGGCGGCAGGCTTGAAGGCGCACGGGTTCGAACCGGCGGCGTCCCTGGCGCGCAAGGCGGCCGCTGGCGAACGGTTCAACAGCTAGAATCCTAATTCGTCATTCCGGGGCGTCGCGCAGCGACGAGCCTGGAACCAGGGGATGACAAAGCTGTGCGTTTGCCCCTGGGTTCCGGCCCGCGCTACGCGCGACCGGAATGACGAGCCCGTTAGCGCCCGGCGAACTCGGGCGCGCGCTTTTCGACGAAAGCGAGCGAGGCGCTTTTGTGATCCTCGGTCATCATCGAGCGCACCATGTGCACGGCTTCAAGATCGAGGCTCTGCGAGAGCGTTGAGCTGAGCGCCAGGTTCAGATTACGCTTCATATAGCCAATCGCCGCCGTAGGCAGGTTCTTGAGCTTGCGCGCGTACTCAGCCGCGAAATCCGCCAGCGCTTCAGCGGGCACGGCATGATTGACGATGCCGAGCGTCTTGGCCTCCGCGCCGGTGATGACATCGGCGAGGAAGAACATCTCGCGCGCCTTGGCCGTGCCGACGAGCTGCGAGAGAAAATACGACGCGCCGAAATCACCCGAGACGCCGACCTTCGAGAACGCCGTCGTGAGTTTCGCATTGTCGGCGGCGATGCGCAGATCGCACGCGAGCGCCAATGAAAGCCCCGCGCCGGCGGCGGCGCCGGGGATCACCGCAAGCGTCGGCTTCGGCGCCTCGTGCAGCCAGCGCACCGCCTCCGTGCGATAGCGCAATTGGGCGACCTTGGTTTCAAAAGACGAGGCGCTCGCGCCGCCCGCGGCGAAGCCTTTAACGTCGCCGCCCGCGCAAAAGGCGCTGCCGGCGCCGGTCAGCACGATCACGCGCACGCTGGGATCCTGCGCCAGGCGCGGCGCGGCTTCGGCTAGGCTCGCCATCATGTCAGGCGTGAAGGCGTTGCGCGCCTCGGGGCGGTTCATCGTCAACGTGGCGATGCCGTCTTCAATGGTTTCGATCAGGTCTGACATGTGTGCTCCTCGCGAATGCTAACTTGGCCCCGCATCGACCAGCACGGTGCGGAAGCCGATATGGCTTGAGCCGAGTTGGCGATCGCCGGGTTGGCGCGCGGCGGGGCGAAAGCGCCCGCAGAAATTCGGCGCGCAAAGATATGAGCCGCCTTTGATCGCGCCATACGCGCGGTCACCGGCCTGGTAATCGTTGGTGGTCCATTCCCACACATTGCCGGCCATATCGTAGAGGCCGTAAGCGTTGGGTTCGAAGCAGCCGACGGGCGCGAGGCCCTCGTAGCCGTCCGCGCCTTCATCGCGCAGCGGGAAGAAGCCTTGCCAGGTATTGGCGCGCTGCTTGCCTTCCGGATACGGCTCGTCGCCCCAGATGTAAGCGGCGCCGACAACGCCCCCGCGCGCGGCCCATTCCCATTGCGCTTCGCTCGGCAAGGCGCGGCCGGCCCATTGCGCATAAGCGCGCGCATCCTCTTCAACGACGTGCACGACGGGAAACGCGCCGCGGCCTTCGATGGTGCTGTCTGGGCCGTTGGGATGGCGCCAATTGGCGCCGGGTGTGAAGCGCCACCATTGGCCGATTTCGGACAGATTGGCGATGCGTGTGGGCGAGAAGAACACAGCCGATCCCGGCGCCAGCATGGCCGCCGGCACGCCGGGATTCTCGCGCGGATCAAGCGCGCGCTCGGCGACAGTGACATAGCCGGTGGCTTCAACGAATGTCGCGAATTGCGCGTTGGTGACCTCGGTGACGTCGATCCAGAAGCCGGCGACCTCCACGTCGCGGATCGGCCGCTCCTCGGGCTCCAGGTTTGATCCCATGCGCAGCGTGCCGGCCGGAATCCAAACGCCGCGCGGATCGCTTGGCGCGTTGATCGCGCACGCGGCCTCCGCGCGTGCGGCAGGCGGGCTCTCTTCGCCGCCCCCGCAAGCCGCCAACAAGGTGAGCGCTGCAGCCGCGCCCAGCAGAAAGAATCTAATCTCCGACAATCACCACCACCTTCCCAAGTGCGCGCCGCTCGGCGAGCGCGGCGATCGCCGCCGCGCCTTGGTCGAGCGTGTAGGTGGCCGAGATATAAGGGGAGAGGCGCCCCGTCGATGCCCAATTCAGCAAATCGCCTAACAAGGCGGCGTTGCGGGACGGATCGCGCGCGACGAATTCACCGTAATTGACGCCGCGAATATCGCACCCTTTCAGCAGCGCCAGATTGGCCGCGAATTGCGGGATGCCGGCGGTGAATCCAAGTACGAGATAGCGCCCTTTCCACGCCGTCGCGCGCAGCGCGGCCTCCGCATAGGCGCCGCCAACCGGGTCGCACACGATATCGGCGCCGCGGCCGGCGGTAAGTTGCTTGAGCGCGTCGCTGAAGGCGCGCTGCTCATCGCGGCTTGGCGCGCCAGAAGAATAGACAACGCCAGCGCTTGCGCCGCGCGACTGCGCCAGGGCGATCTTCTCTTCGGAAGACGCGCACGCAATCACACGCGCGCCAAGCAGGACGCCGAGATCGACCAGCGCCAAGCCAAGCCCGCCCGCTGCGCCCAGCACCACCATTGTATCGCGGGATTTAATCTTGGCGCGATCTGTCAGCGCGTGGTGCGCGGTGCCGTAGGTAAGGTAGAGCGCGGCGGCGGCGGGAAAATCGACGCCGTCTGGAATGCGCAGGCAGCGCGCCGCGTCTGTCACCGCTACCTCACGCAAGCCGCCATGGCCGATGCGCGCCAGAACGCGATCGCCGATCGCCCATTGCGTCACGCCTTCGCCAAGGGCGGAGACGATTCCGGAAATCTCGCCGCCGGGGGAGAAGGGAAAATCCGGGCGGTTTTGATATTTGCCCTCGATCATCAGCACGTCGGGGAAATTTATTCCGCACGCTCGCACGTCGATCGCCACTTGCCCGGGGCCGGGGGCGGGCTTGGCAATATCCGCCAGCGTCAGCGTGCTGGGCGGGCCGAAGCGTTCGCAGAGGATCGCTTTCATGACTAGTTCACCAGTCGCGCCGCGCCCGCCCAATAGGGCGCGCGCAACTCGCGGCGCATGATTTTGCCGCTGGCGTTGCGCGGTATCTCGGCGCGGAACTCAACCGATTTGGGCGCCTTGTAGCCGGCCACATGCGCACGCGCGTTCTGGATGATCTCTTCGGCGCTGGCGGTGCAGCCGGGCTTCAGCACCACCAGTGCCTTGACTGCTTCGCCCCACTTTTCATCGGGCACGCCGATCACGGCGACGTCGGCGATGTTGGGATCGCGGAACAGCGCGTTCTCGACTTCGGCGGGGTAGATGTTCTCGGCGCCGGAGACGATCATCTCCTTGATGCGGTCGCTGATGTAGAGGAAGCCTTCCTCATCGAGATAGCCAGCGTCTCCAGAATGGAGCCATCCATCCACAATCGTGCGGGCGGTGGCGTCTGCGTCGCGCCAATAGCTGCGCATCACCATATCGCCGCGGATCAGAACTTCGCCGACCTCGCCGGGCGCGCACGGTGCGCCGTCAGCACGCGCTACGCGCACATCGACGCCCTCCAGCGGCTTGCCGCATGAGCGCAGCCGCGCGCCACCTTCAAGATGCTCCGCCGGCGACATGTTCACCACCGCGCCGCAAGCTTCCGTCATGCCGTAGGATTGCGCGAAGCCGCATTTGAACACCTCGATTGCGCGCGCCAACACCGTCTCGGAGATGGGCGAGCCGCCATAGGTGATCAGCTTCAGGTCCGGGAACGCCATCTCATCCACGCCCGGAACCTCCAGGCACATCTGAATCATGGCCGGCGCCATGCCTGCGCGCGTCACGC
>DAOMPU010000208.1:0-5155 GCA_035444925.1 Terricaulis sp.
AAACCGGGTCCACTTTTCCTGAGTGCGCGCTGCGCGGCCCCCCGGGTTATGGATGTGTGCTGTTTACGCTGATCGGACGCCGCGTCAACGGCGCGGATCGCCCAGCTCGCCGCCGGCGATTTCCACGCGCAGGGTTCCCGCGATGTAGCCGGCATAGGAAAGCCACACGCCCAAAAGCGCCGCCACGCAGCCGACGATCGGCAGCACGTTGGGATTGCTCAAAATCCATTGCGCGCCGGCGTGCAGGAATTGCGGCGCAAACAGCGCCATCACGCCGCGCGCCAGGAATGCCCAGCCGAGAATGCTGATGAGGATCGCGGAAAAACTGTTCCAGCGCTGATGCAGCACGATCAGGCCAAGCCCGATCGTCAGGCTGAGGAAGCCCGCGAGCACGAGCTCGGCGTCATCGGCCATGATGCCCATCATGGCGCCGACGATGCGCGTGGTTTGCGTAATCAGCATCACGCCCGCCGCAATCAGCAGCGGGCCGAGCACGCGCGCGAGCACGAAAGTAACGTCAGGCTTCATCGGCCGCGAAAGTGAGCCGGGGCGCCGGCGCCGTCAAGCCAACAGCGCCTATGGGGCGACATCGCCCGCAGCTTGCGCGAACGGCAAGGCGTGCGTGATGAGCGCGGCCAGCGCGCGGCCAGGCTCTTCGCTGGTGGGCTCATGCGCGGAATGCTCGAACCAGACGATCGCTTTGCTTGGCGCGTCGAGCCGCGCCAGCCATTCGGCGCCGACTTCGGAATTGACGTTATAATCGTGGCGCCCGCTCAACAGGATGATCGGCGTATCGAGCGATGTGACGGCGCTGAAATCCGCGTTCGCCCAGAGTTCGGGAAAGAGCCGCTGTACCGAGCGCTCATTGGCTTCCCAAACCAGCGCGAGATCTTGATCGGTATAATCCGGCGAAAGCCGCGCGGCGCGGGTGAAATCCGAAGAATCCGCGCGCCCGTGCACGACGCCGCCATAATGGCCGAGCCAGCGGCGCTGGATCAGAAGATCATCGGTCGAAGGCGGGCTGGTTTCGGCGTAGGGCGCGATGGCTTCAAGCGCGGCGATGGCTTCTGTGTTGTTTTCCGCGCGTGCGCGCGCCAGCGCCCAGGCATAGCCGCGCCGCTCGCCCTCCATCATGTCGGCCGCCTGGCCGACGCCAATATAGGCGTGCAGCCAATCGGGATGGCGGCGTGCGAGCTCAACGCCCAGCACCGAGCCCCACGATTGGCCGAGCACGAAGATGCGCTCTTTGCCGAATTCCTGGCGCAGCCAGGCGGCCATTTCGATCGCGTCATCCACCATGCGGTCATAACTGAGGCTCTCGATCATCGCGTCGCGATCGGGCGCGGCGGCGTAGGTCTTGCCGGCGCCGCGCTGATCCCAGTGGACCACGGTGAAATGATCTTCCCAGGTGCGCGTCTGCGACCATGCCGTGGGCATCGACACATAGCCGGGGCCGCCGTGAAGATAGAGCAGGATGGGATTGCGCCGATCCACGCCGCGGATCGACACCCATTGATCCACCCCGCCAATGCGCACCGCCTCCAGCCGCTCCACGCCATGCTCGGTCACGATGCGGCGCATATTGGCGACAATCTCTTGCGCCTCGGCGCGGCTCGTCGGCGGCGGCGCAGCAGGCGCGCAGGCCGCGAGCGCCAAGAGGGCGGCGAGCATGGATTTGCTGTTGTGCATTAGAGCCTCGGTTCGATCCAGAGCGCTTCGGCGCGCGCGATCAGCGCACCGTCCGCGCTGTACAGCGCGCTGGCGCCGCGATGCTTGCGCCCTTCGGAGCCGAGCGCCCACGCGGCGACGATCAGCGGCGCGCCGATGCGCGGCGGCGCCGCGTCGATCGAGGCGGTCATGCGCGCAAGCAGCGCCGGCTTGCCGGCGTGCGCCAGCGCCCAATAGGATGGGCAATCGAGCGCGGCGTGAATGAATTCAGCGCCGAGGCGCCCATCGCCATCGGCGAGGTCCGCGCTCGGCGTCCAAGCACACGCCACCATGGCGCGCCCTTCGACGGCGCCGGTGTAGAGATGCAAGCCATCGTGCGCCGGCCGGCCCGGGCCGCACACGAAACACGTTGTGTAGGTGTGATTGACGAGGCCGCGATAGCGCGCGGCGGCGGCCTGCGCTTCGGCCAGGCTGGGCGCGGGCGGCGCCTCCAACGCAAGCGTGGCCGGGCGCGCTTCGGCCAGCAGGATTTCGCCGTCGGCTAAAATGACGGCGCCGTTAGCTTGGCTGAGGCGCAGCGGCTTGCCCAAGGGCGGCGGCGCGCGCAGCGTGATTTCGCTCGCCCCGCGAATTTCGCGCGCGAGCAATCCACACACATAGCCGCCATTGCCCGAGCCCGGCGGGCCGTTGAAGCGGGGATCGATGATGACAAGCTGATCGATGCTCATGGAAGCCTGCTTCGCGCCGCCGCGTGTGCGGGTCAAGCATTGCGCGCGCGCGAGGGTTTGCGCATCATTGGCGCGGCAAGGAGCGCCCATGGGATCGCCGGCGGATTATACCATTATCGTGCTGCTGGTGGTGATCGGCGTCGGGCTTTGGACGGCGCTTGACCGCATCGGCGCGCTGCAGCGCGATGTGGAGGCGATCAAGCGCAAGCTCGGGGCCGAGGATACGCCGCGCGAGTGAGCGCCGGGCTTCGGCGCAAACGCGCGGCCCGCGGGAAACGCACGGCTAGCCCAGCTTGGCGTCGGGCGGAACGAGCTTCATGTGCGGGTAGGGGATGTCGATGCCTGCGGCGTCGAACGCGGCCTTGATGCGCTGCAGATATTCGCGCTGTACGCTCCATTGCTTGCCGGGGGCGGTTTTGATGCGGCCCTTCAGCATGATAGCCGAATCCGCCAGCGCATCGACGCCGACCACTTCGATGTCATCGAGAATCACCGCGCCGAACATCGGCTCCTTGCGCAGCGCATCGCCGGTTTCGCGCATGGTGGCGAGAGCCAGGGCGATATCCGAATTGTAATCGATCGAAAGATCGAACACCGCGAAGGAGAAATCCTTGGTGCGGTTGTGGATCACTTGCGCTTCGCTGTAGGGAAAAACGTGCAGCGTGCCGTCAAACGCGCGCAGCTTGATCGTGCGCAGCGACATTTCCTCCACTACGCCGCCAAAATCCTGGATCATCACCACGTCGCCGACCGAGACGATGTCTTCCAGAATGAGAAAAATGCCGGTGAGAAAGTCTTTCACCAAAGTCTGCGCGCCGAAGCCGATGGCGAGGCCGATAATGCCGGCGCCGGCGATCAGCGGGCCGATCTCCACGCCGATCTCCGAAAGCGCCATCATGGCGGCGATCACGATCAGCGTTGAGGTCACCACGCCGTTGAGCAGGGGCGCCAAAGTGCGCACCTGCGCGGCGCGGCGGGCGCCGCGCGAGCGCTCGGCAATGCGGGCGAACATGCGCTTGATGGCCAGCTGCGCCAGCTCAAGCGCGCCGAAGGCGATGACGAGAATAACGGCGATGCGCGCGGCCGCGCCGAACGCCGCGCCCATCGGGCCTTCGCGCAGATCGGTGAAATCAAAACCCCAAAGCCGCAGGATGGCGATCAAAGCCGCCACCACGATGGCCAGGCGCGCGATGCGCAGCGCCCAGCGGCCGAGCGGGCGTGACTTGTGCGTCGGATCGGTTTTGACGTCTTCGTGGGCGACGCGCTCGGTCAGCGCCTTGTAGATAACGCGCAGCCCCCAGATCAGCAGCATGGCGCCGATCACCACCAGCAGCGTCAGCCCGCCGCGCAGTGCGGCCTGCTCGGGATCAAGCGTCAGCACGCCGGTGAAGAAGCTTTCGATGCTGGCCATCAGGCCGCTGACATCGATCTCAGGTGTTGCGGCGGGCGGGGCGGCGGCGATGTGAATCATGGCGCGCCATATAGGGCGGCCGGCGCGCGGAAGCGAGCCGATTACGCCCCCGGCTTGGCGAAAACCAGCAGGAACCAGCCGCCGATCATCGCGACCCCGCCCACCGGCGCCAGCACGATCAGAACGGGCGTGTGCGCGATCGCGAGCGTGTAGAGCGCCAGCGCAAACAAAGCGGCGCCCGCGAGGATCGCCGCGCCCGCGATCAGATTGAGCCGCCCCGCACGGTTGGCCAGCGCCAGCCCGGCGGCGGCGGCGAAGAGCTGTAAATACGCCGCGGTCCGCACGCGCTCGCCATCCATAGGTTCAAGCGCCAGCGCATGCGCCACAAGCACCAGCATAATCAGCCCGCAGGCGCCCGAAAGCGCGGCGAACACGTTGAGAAAGCGCATGCGGCCCCCTAGATCGGCTGAGACACTTTCCAAAACGCCAGGCGCCGGTCCAGTTCTCGCGGCGGCAGGGGGATTTCATGCAGCAACGTGAATTGGGCAAGAGCGGCATCAAAGTGACTCCGCTGATGCTGGGCGGCAACGTGTTTGGCTTCACGGCCGATGAGAAAGCCTCGTTCGCGGTGCTGGATGCGTTCGTGGCGCAGGGCGGCAATTTCATCGATACGGCGGACGCGTATTCGGCTTGGGTTCCCGGCCATGTCGGCGGGGAAAGCGAAAATGTGCTGGGCAAATGGTTCGCGCAAGGCGGCGGGCGGCGCGAGAAAGTGCTGATCGCCACCAAGGTGGCGAAATGGGCCAAGCGGCCGGGCCTGAAGCGCGAGAACATTTTGGCGGCCTGCGACGATTCGCTGACGCGGATGAAAATCGACGTGATCGATCTTTATCAGCTGCATGAAGACGATATGGCCGTGCCGCCCGAGGAATATATGGGCGCGCTGGCGGATCTGGTGGCGGCCGGCAAGGTGCGCGCGGTGGGGCTTTCAAACTTCACGCCCGAGCGCACGCTGGCGGCGATCAAGGCCGGCGGGCCTCGTATCGAAACGATGCAGCCCGAATACAGCCTGATGAGCCGCGCCATCGAAGCCGACCTCGCGCCGCTCTGCGTGCGCGAGAATATCTCGCTGATCACCTATTTCGCGCTGGCGAGCGGGTATCTCTCCGGCAAGTATCGCGGCGCGGCGGATAAGGCCAAAAGCGTGCGCGGCGGCGGCATGGATAAGTACATGAACGGCAAAGGCCCCGCTGTACTGGCGGCGATGGATGCGGTCAGCGCGAAAACCGGCGCGAGCCTGGCGCAGATCGCGCTGGCGTGGCTGATGGCCAAGCCCGGCGTGGCCGCG
>DAOMPU010000209.1:0-5148 GCA_035444925.1 Terricaulis sp.
CGGCGCCTGCAGGCCTCGCAGCAGGCTGGGTGGGGGACGCACGCGGAGGCCTGTTTCGATGAGACGGCGCAGCCCGCGTGATGAAGCCCCCCATGAGCCCACGAAAGCGGATCGAGCCGTCAAAACTGACGTTCGAGCGCGCGCCGAGACAGGTGCAATATCGAGAGTGCGTTTGCCGAAACGCCCCTAGCCCCGGCGACGTTCTATCACACAAGCGATACATGTTCGTCGTCGATTCGCAACCATCATTTTGGTTGCGAGTCTGACTTACTCAGAGCGCTATCTTCCGGAATCGGTTTGCCGTCGGCGGAAAGCAAAACCGCGATCCAACGCGTCGATTCAAATTGCGCCAATACAATCATCAACATCACAGTGAGCGGCGCCGCAAGGAACGCGCCGGCGATGCCCCAGATCGTCCCCCAGATGGCGAGGGCGAGCAGGACAACCACCGCGGAGAGGTTCAATGAATCTCCTGTCATGCGCGGCTGAATGAAATTGCCGACGAGAAACTGCCAGGCGCCGACGCCGACCCCGGTCGCGATGATCGGGCCGATTGAATCGAACTGCACCAACGCGGCGGCCACCACCAAAATCGTGGCCATGATCGAGCCGATCGTGGGGATGTAGTTGAGAAAGAAGATCACGAACGACCAGAACAGGGCGTTATTCACCCCGATCAGCGTGAGCGTGATGTAGGTCAGCAGCGTGATGATCACGCTGATCACGGTCTGCACCCACAAATAACGCTCCATCGACACCCGGATGCGATGAAACACCGCGCGCGCGCCCTCGCGCTTTGGCCCCAGGCCGAAAATGTAGTCCAGCTTGCGCGACATCATGGCCGCGGCCGAAAACATGAAGCCCATGAAAATCAGGGTGAAAACCACATCCGAGGAGAGCGCGCGCAGCCCCTGCCCGACCTCGGTGGCGATCTGGGCCGGATCGAGCCTGGCAATCAGATTGGCCAGGGTCGGCGGCTGCCCCCCCACCCCCAGCATCGCGTAGCCCTCGGACAGAATCGCGTTGATGCGGGTTTCGTAGGTGGAATAATCGGCCGCCATCGCGCCGATATTCTGCACCACCACGAACCCAATCAGCGCGACCAGCGAAAGCACGATCACCAGCGCGATCGGCAGCGCCAGCCAGCGCGGAATGAAGCTAAACCGCCGATCCAGCGTATCGGCCAGGCCGTCGATCGCCAGCCAGAGGATGATCGCCAGCGCGAACTGGGTCAGCGGCTCGCGCAGGAAAAACAGGCCCGCGGCGATCACCCCGGTCGCCACGATCCAGAGCGGGGCGCGTTGCGACAAATCCATCTGGCTCTCCAACCCCGGCTTGCGCCGTAAACACCCGATGCGCCAAGCTGTTCTGCGAAGCAAGGAGGCCGAAGAATGACGGCGAGCATCGATATTGGCGCGGCGCCCGAGGGGGTGCAGAGCCTCGCGCTCAAACGCGCCAACCGGCACGGCCTGATCGCCGGCGCCACCGGCACCGGCAAAACCGTGACGCTGCAAGTGCTGGCCGAGCAATTCGCCGCCGCTGGCGTCAATGTGTTCGCCGCCGACATTAAGGGCGACCTTTCCGGCATCGCGGTTCCCGGCGATCCACCCCCAGCCTGGGCGACGGCGCGCGCCGAAGAGATCGGCATGGCGCTGGTTCCCGGCGCGGCGGCGGTGACCTTCTGGGATGTCTATGGCGAACTTGGCCACCCGATCCGCACCACGGTGTGGGAGATGGGCCCGGTGCTGATGGCGCGCATCCTGGAGGCGACGCCCGCACAAGAGGGCGCGCTGATCGTGGTGTTCGCGCTGGCCGACGATTGGAGCAAAGCGGGTAAGCCGGAGGGCGCGCTGCTCGATCTGAAAGACCTGCGCGCGATCCTCAATTACGTCGCCGAGAATAGCGACGAGATCGGCAAGAAATACGGCATGGTGACGGGGCAGACCGTCGCCACGCTGCAGCGCAAGCTCTTACAGCTGGACATGAACGGCGCCGACCATTTTTTCGGCGAGCCCGCCTTCAAGCTGGAGGAGCTGCTGCGCACGCGCGCGGACGGCAAAGGCATGGTGCATTTGCTCGCGGCCGAGCGCTTGGTGCAAAGCCCGCAGCTCTATTCGGCCTTCCTGCTGTGGCTGATGAGCGAGCTTTGGGAAGAACTGCCCGAAGTGGGCGATCCCGATAAACCCAAGCTCGTGTTCTTCTTCGACGAAGCGCATCTGCTGTTCCGCGACGCGCCCAAGGAATTGCTGACGCGGGTGGAGCAAGTGGTGCGCCTGATCCGCTCCAAGGGCGTGGGGGTGTATTTCGTCACCCAATCGCCGGCAGACATTCCCGATACGGTGCTGGCCCAGCTTGGCAATCGCGTGCAGCACGCGCTGCGCGCCTATACGCCGAGCGATCAGAAAGCCGTGCGCGTGGCCGCGCAAAGCTTCCGCGCCAATAAGGACGTGGATGTCGCCACCGAAATCCAGCAGCTGAACGTGGGCGAAGCGTTGGTCTCCACGCTCGACGCCAAGGGCGCGCCGACGCCGGTGGCGCGCACCAAGGTGCGCCCGCCGAACTCCCAGGTCGGCCCGGTTCTGCCCAATATCCGCACCGGCATGATGGCGCAGAACAAGGAGGGCCGCGCCTACGAAAAAGCCATCGACCCCGAAAGTGCGCACGAAGTGCTGAGCCGCCGCGCCGAACAAGCGGCCAAGGCGGCGGAGAAAGCCGCCGAGGCCGACGCGCGCGAGAAGGAGGAAGCCAAGGCCGCGCGCAGCGCCAAATCCGCGCCAAAAAAAGCCGCGGCCAAACGCTCCAGCGGCTCACGCACCACCGCGCTTGAACGCCAAGGCGGGCGCGTGGCGAGCGGCGTGTTCAACACCATCGCCCGCGAACTGATGCGCGGAATTTTGGGTACGCCGAAGAGAAGGCGCTGATCGCCGCGAAGCTTGCGCAGCGCCGCGGCACGTTGACCTGGCGCACGCGCGGCGGATATTCAGATGCGAGGGGCTTTTTAGCTGGGGGCTTAGTATGAGCACGACAATCCGCGGCGCCGCGTCTCACCTTGGGCACAGCACCGACAACACCGTCGTCGCACGCGGCGACGGCGCGGCGCACATCGTCAACCAAATCGCGTCGTTCCGCATCGACGGCAAACCTGTGAACTTCAAGTCGCGGACGCTCGTGTCAATTTCTGACGGCGACGAGGTGATCGCCGCGGGGCCAATGAAGAACGGCACGCTGGAAGCGCTGGCCGTTCGCAATATCAGCACCGGCGCATTCTACGGCCACGACCTTGTCTTCCCAACGATCCTCACCGTGGCGCTCGCGCTGCTTGGGATGATGAGCCTTTCTATCGGGATCGGCTACATCATACTGGCGATTGCTGCTTGGGTGGCGTGGCGGCTTTGGATCGTGCGCGCGGCTGCGCAAGCGGTAAAAGGCGCGGCGTAGCCGCCAGTTGGCGACGCACCTCGAACGGCGTCGCGTTCCGCTCAAGCAAACAGAGGATCGACCAGGCGCCCAAATGGCGTGTCGGGGATAAGGAAGGCGCTGCCCAGGATCACGACGAAGAAGTATGCAATGCCCGCCAGCGTGACCGGGTGAACCCGGCGCGACGTCCATAGATCATAGATGATCAGCGACGACGTGATCAGGATGAGAGCGATCAGCACGAACAAAACCCCGCCCATCGAATTGAAGGGCGGGAAGCTCGACACGCGAATGAAGGCAGGCGCCATAAGGCTTAGAGACGCCAGAAGCATCAGGCGCTTGTGAACGTCCGCCTTCCGCCGCAGCGCCAGCGCCACAATGGTGAAGCTGGAGAATGCGGCCAGGACGCCCAAGTCCGACCAGATGATGAACTCGATAAATCCGCGATTGGCGGTGACATCGAAGCCGCCGCTTTCCGCGTTCTCCACGATGCCGAAAATCGCCTGAAACGCCGTCAGAACCACAAGCGGCGCAAGGACGAGCCCCAGCGCGCCCAATCGGCGATGCGCGGCGCGATCATTGCGAAAGACGAGGAAGGTCTGCGTCAGAAACAGCAAGAACCACGCCGTGAGAACCACGCCGTGCAGCACCAGATAAATCGGCAGCGCCTCTTCCTGAAACCACAGACGGAAGAAAAAGGTGGGGCCAAAGCCGGCGATGACGGCGGCCAGAAAAACCACCGCGCATGCGAAAAAAAAATAAGAGCGGCCGCGTTGGGCCGTTATCGCCCCCATCTCAGTTTGCATCGTCGCCCCCGGGCGGGATTAATTTCGCCCCGGGGGGCTTTACTTGATCTTGAGCGTCGCCGCCCCCCAGCACTTGGTCAAGGGCAGCGTCGCCGGTTCGCCGCACTGGCCGATTAACCATCGCATGGCTCACGGGCAAATAATTGACCCGTTCTTCGCGTCATTCACGCCTGCTCATGCGAACGGGCGAATTGCGCGCGCGTTCCGTCTTCGGCGCCGAATGGGGCCTTCGGTCGAAGACGCGCTCTGCAAGGGGTCCGCCGTGGAAAAGAATTTGATGCGAAAGATTCTGTTTGGCGCCGCGTTTTCGTCGGCATTGATCGCCGCCCCTGCGTTGGCGCAGGAAGGCCGCTTTTATGTTGGCGGCGAATTAGGCGCGCTGGTTTCCTCCGAAACGGACCAAACCTATACGCCGGGCGCGGCGCCCGGCAGCGCGGGCGCAATTTCCACTGAGCACGACCTCGGGTTTAGCGGCGCAGCGTTTGCCGGCTACGATTTCGGCCCGATCCGCGTTGAACTCGAAGCGAGCTATTTCTCCGTGGACGTGGATGAAGTGAGCAGCAGTTTCGCCGCGGGCGGCGGCTTGATTGTAGGCAGCCAGGGCGCGAGCGGGGATGTTAGCGCGCGCGCCGTTATGGCCAACGGCGCTTGGGATATTGGCGGGCCTGCCGGCCTTACCTTCTTCGTCGGCGGCGGCGTGGGCCTCGCCCAAGTGAAGGTTTCCGGCCTCACCACGTCGGGCGGCGCAGTGCTGCTGGACGATGAAGATGACGATTGGCTGTTTGCCTGGCAGGTAAGCGGGGGCGTGCGCAAGGCGCTGACGAGCAATCTCGATGCGCATGTGCGCTATCGCTATTTCAACGTCGATGACGCCGACATGATCGGCCTTAGCGGGCGCGTCGTCGCGGCCGATTTCTCGGCGCAC
>DAOMPU010000210.1:0-5123 GCA_035444925.1 Terricaulis sp.
GGGGGCGTTGCGGCCGTCGGCGGGGTTCTTTTCGGGTTCGTCGTCGAGGCGGAAGGTCATGGGGGCGTAAGGCTCCGGAATCTGAAGGCCCTCAGGTAGGCGGGTTCGGGGCGTTTTCCTAGCCCTGGACAGGCCCGCCCGGCAGCCCCATTTGCGCCTTCCGCCTGCGGAAAAAGGGTAAATCGCTTGAGAATCAGGAGCCCCGCCCCGTGAGCGACGTGTTCATCTCCTACAAGCGCGAGGACATCGCCCGCATGGAGCCGCTGAACGCGCTCCTGCTCGATCTGGACGTGCCGGTCTGGTTCGACGCCGGCATCGAGGTGGGCGCGGCCTGGGAAAAGCGCATCGAGGATCAGATCGATCAGGCCAAGGCCATGATCGTGTGCTGGACCTTCGCGGCGATCTCCTCGCATTGGGTCAAGCGCGAAGCGGAGATCGGCTATCTGCGCGGCATGCTGGCGCCGGTGCGGCTGGAGCCGTGCGCGCTGGTGGCGCCGTTCGATACGCTGCAAACCGCCGATCTCACCACTTGGCGCGGCGCGCCCGATCATCCCGAAGTGCAAAAGCTGCTGGCGCGGCTTGAGCAATTGCTCGGCAAAAAGCATCTCGCGCGCAACGCGCGCCTGCGCGCGGGCGGGCAGAAGGAAGAAATGGTCGCGCTGCTGCGCGCGCTGCTGGTGGAGCGTGCGCTCACCAGCGCCGCGCCCTGGACCTACACCGAAGCCGCGGACGCATTGCGCGCCGCGGCGGACGCGGAAGGCATCCGCATCGGCGAATTCGATCAGCAGACGCTCTGGGGCGCGCTGGACGCCATCTCCGAACAAAACCGCCGCCGCCGCGAGCCCCCGCTCGACGTGCTGGTGGTCAGCAAGGAAACCGGCCGGCCCGGGCGCGGCTATTGGCAAAAGAGCGCGTTCCTGCCCGGCAATGGCGATGCGCTGGAGCAGCAAGTGTTTGAGCGCCACCTTGCCAGCGTGCGCGCCGCCAAATGGGCGCAGGACGTCTAGGCCGCGCCATTTCCGCCGCAATCGACGCGCACGCCTTGAGCGTAGGGAGAAAAAGCCATGCACATGCTGATCGCCATCGCGGCCTTGGCTGTCGCGGCCGTGACGCCGTTCCTCGGCGCGCCCTCAGGAGAGGGTCTCGCCAGCTACGAGGAAGCGCCGCTTGGCGATGAAGCCGAAACGCAGGAAAACGAAGCCGACTAACCCGCGTCGAACAGCGCGTTGAACGCCGCCACCGCCGCGCGCGGGCCTTGCGCATGCGCCCACACGCCGGCGGCCACCGCCAAAAAATCGGCGCCCGCGCGCACCAGCGGCGCTGCGTTCTCTGTCGTAATCCCGCCAATCGCCACGCAGGGCGTTTCGGCGATCTCGCTCCAGACTTCCAGCAGATCCGGCTCGGCCCAATGCAGCGGTTGCTTGGTGTCGGTGGGATAGAACGCGCCGAACGCCACGTAATCGGCGCCGGCTTCCGCCGCCTCCATCGCGAGATGGCGCGAATTGTGGCAGGTCACGCCGACGATCTTTTCGCGCCCCAGCGCCGCGCGCGCCGCGGCGTAGCTGGCGTCGCTTTGGCCCACATGCACGCCGTCCGCATCCAGCTTGGCCGCAAGATCGGGCCGGTCATTCACGATGAAGGCCGCGCCTGCGCCTTGCACGATCGGCTTCAGCGCCGCGCCGATGCGCAGCACGTCCGCATCGTTCAAATCTTTCAGGCGCAGCTGCACGCACGCCACATCCCCGCCCGCCAGCGCTTCGCGGAGCGCGGGCGTGAACGTGGGCAGATCAATCGCCGGCGGCGTGATGAGATAAAGGCGGCAGCGTTCGCGCATGCGCTCGTCTTAGCGTGCGCACGCGTGCGTGCAATCAGGGCGTGACGCGCCGGCCGAAGCTGGGCGCGCCGTTCAACGGCGTCGGCGCGCGGGCGGCGGGCGCTGGGCGTGCGGGTGCGCTAGCGCGGAGCTTTTGCTCGGCCAGCGCGCGCTCCATCGCCGCTTCCGCGCCGAACATCGTGTTGGCCGCCTGTTTCGCCGGGCGCGGGCCGCTGGGTGCGGCGTCCGGCGCGCCGGGTGGGCCGCCGAAGCGGTTGTCGCCTTCCTGCCCCGGCAGGAAGCCGAGATTGATCAAAAACGCCAAACCGATCAGCCACGAAATCGGCAGCAGAAAAATCAGCCCGACGCCCATGAGCGCGGTGACGCCCCAAGGCAGCAGCACCCAAAAGCCGCTCTGGCCGCGATCATGAAAGCGTTTCACCTGCAGCGCGGTGCTGATCCAGATCATCGCGCCGAGCACGGGCACAAGCGCGAGCAAAAAGCCCATCGCCGCGCGGAACATCTCTTCGCGGCTGGAGCCCCAAGAGAGGCCCGTCATCAAAAACAGCATCGCGATCGTCAGCACGGCGAGGAAGCCCACCGCGATGCCGACAGCCCAATATTGCGCGCGATTGATCCGGCCGTTGAAGCCGAACAGCAGCTGAACCATACCCATGGGCGCACTCCCGGCGTCTTGGATGTGGGCGCATGCTACCGAAACTGGTTTAAGGCGCGGCTAAATCAGCGCGAATAATGCGAGTTTTCGCGTGTTTCGTTTTGGCACAAGCGGCAAAAACAAAGGGCCCCGCCAGCGGCGAGGCCCTCGTTATTTTGAGAAAGCGCGCAGCTTACGCGGCTTGCTTTTCCAACTCGTTCTTCCATTCGCCCTTGGAGGCGAGGCCGTTCATGCGCGCGCGGTGCAGGAACGCGCGTTGCGCGGCGGCGACGTTTTCCGCCTTGCCGCCCCACGCCTTCTGCGGCGCCGCTTGCAGCGCGCGGCCGTAGGAGAACGTCATCTTCCACGGGAAATTGCCGATCTCGTTCATGCGCGAAAGGTGCGCGGTGGCCAGCTCATCCGATTGGCCGCCCGAGAGGTAGGCGATGCCGGGCACCGCGCTCGGCACAGAGGCTTTCAGCACTTTGATGGTCTGCTCGGCGACTTCATCAACGCTCGCCTGCTTGGCGGCCTTCTTGCCGGGCACGATCATGTTCGGCTTCAGCACGATGCCTTCAAGCGCGACGTTCATGTAATAGAGCTGCTGGAAGGTTTCCTTCAGCACCCATTCGGTGACCGCGTAGGTGGTCTCGATCGAATTGTCCGCGTCCATCAGCACTTCGGGCTCGACGATCGGCACGATGTCGAACTCTTGGCAGAGATTGGCGTAGCGCGCGAGCGCGTGCGCGTTGGCCAGCACGCCAGCATACGAGATGTTGGTGGGGTCGATCACCGCGCGCCATTTGGCGAAGCGGGCGCCTTGCTCATAATATTTCGGCAGGCGCTTATCGAGGCCGTCGAGGCCCTTGGTGATCAGCTCGCCCGGCTTGGCGCCGGACAGCGCGCGCGTGCCCTCGTCCACCTTGATGCCGGGGATCGAGCCCGCTTGCTCGATGATCTTCACCAGCGGCGCGCCGTCCTTGGCGTTCTGCCAGATGGTTTCATCATAGAGGATGACGCCGGAGACGTAGCCCATCGCGTCCTTGGCGCGGAACATCAGCTCGCGATAGTCGCGGCGATTGTCTTCCGTGTTTTCCACGCCGATGGCGTCCATGCGCTTTTTCATGGTGCCGGTGGATTCATCGGCCGCGAGGATGCCCCGGCCGGGCGCGACCATGGCTTCGGCGACCTTATTCAATGCGTCGAGATTCACGTCTCACCCCGTTTGTGTGGCGGGGCGCTCCCCGCGTTGCGTTGGATGGCCGGGGGTTTAGCCCGGCTAAACCCAAAACGCCACGCGGCGAAGGGGCATAGGGGAAATCTATCCGCGCAAAGCGCCGGAAAGGCCCGAAATTTACCGTTTCAGCGCCTCGACGCCCGGCAGCGCCTTGCCTTCCATCCATTCCAGGAACGCGCCCCCGGCGGTGGAGACGAACGTCATGTCGCCCGCCGTACCCGCGTGATTGAGCGCGGCGACCGTATCGCCTCCGCCCGCCACCGCGATCAGCTTGCCGGCCTTGGCGCGTTCGGCCGCGTGCTTGGCGGCGGCCACGGTGGCCGCATCGAACGGCGGAATCTCGAACACGCCGAGCGGGCCGTTCCAGATCAGCGTTTCGCTTTGATCCATCGCGGCGAGCAGGCGCTGCACGGTCTGCGGGCCCGCATCGAGGATTTTTTCCTCGGCATTGATTTGCCCCAGCGGGCGCACCTGCGATTGCGCGCCGGGCTTCACTTCGCCGGCCACCACCACATCCACCGGCAACAGAATTTCGCACTTGCCCTTGGCCGCTTGCATGATCGCACGCGCGGTGTCGGCCATGTCCTTCTCGGCCAGCGAGCCGCCGATATCGATTCCCTGCGCGTAGAGAAAGGTGTTGGCCATGCCCCCGCCGATGGCGAGTTTGTCCAGCTTGGCGATCAGGTTCTGCAACAGGTCGAGCTTGGTTGAAACCTTCGCGCCGCCGACAATGCCGATCACCGGCCGCTTGGGCTTGCCGAGCGCGGCGTCCAACGCATCCAGCTCGCGCTCCATCTGCTTGCCGGCGAACGCGGGCAGGATGTGCGCGACGCCTTCCGTGCTCGCATGCGCGCGGTGCGCGGCGGAGAAGGCGTCGTTGACGTAAAAATCCCCGAGCGCGGCGATCTCTTTGGCGAGCTCCGCATCGTTCTTTTCTTCGCCCGCGTGATAGCGGGTGTTTTCCAGAAGGATCACCCCGCTCGCGGGTAGGGCGGCGATGGCGGCTTTGGCCGCTTCACCCACGCAATCTTCGGCGAACGCCACCTCCTGTCCCAGCAGCTTCGCCAGAGCCGGCGCGACAGGCGCCAGCGACATTTCCGGCACGCGCTTGCCCTTGGGCCGGTCGAAGTGCGCCAGCAGCGCCACTTTGCAGCCTTTGCCTTGCAAAGCCTTGATGGTCGGCAGCGCGGCGCGCAGGCGCGTATCGTCGCTCACTTTGCCATCGGCCATCGGCACGTTGAAATCCACGCGCACCAGCGCGACGGCATTGTCAGGGGCTTGTTCAATGCGGGCGAAGCTCAATTATGTCCTCCAAAAGTCAGGCCCATCCAATAGAAGAGGGCGAGCACGCCCGCCAGCATGGCGAGCGCGATGGCGCTTTGATACGTGCGCGTGCGCAAATCCATGCGCGCGAGCGC
>DAOMPU010000211.1:0-5098 GCA_035444925.1 Terricaulis sp.
CCGCCGCCGATGTCAGCGCCGCCCTGTTCAGCACGCTTCTGCGTGCGGCGGGATTGGCTTTGCTGATCGTGGGCGCGGGGCTGGCGCTGATGTTCGCCTTCGCGGCGGCGCTGGTTGTCGGCCTTTTGATCCTCGGCGCGGCGGCAGCGCTGCGCTTCTTCCCGGCCAAACGCGGCGCGGGCGAGCCCGGCGTGCTCGACGCGCGCCAGACGCCGGACGGCTGGGTGGTTGAAGGCCAGAAGCGCTAGCCAGAAAGCGCGGCGCACGCCAGATTGCGCGCGTGCTGAATATCCAGGATCGCCTCTCGCCCAATTTCGATGCGCGCACGCGCGCGATCGATCTGGTCGTGCTGCATTACACCGGCATGCAGGATGGCGAGATCGCGCTGAAGCGGCTCACCGATCCCGCGCCGGTGGCAGGGAATTATCCCGGCCCCTGGCAAAGCGCCGATACGCCGGCTGACGCGCCGCTCGCGCGCGTCTCCACACATTACGTGGTGGGCGAAGATGGCGCGATCTTCCGCGTCGTGCCGGAAGAAGCGCGCGCCTGGCACGCGGGCGTCTCCAGCTGGCAGGGCGAGGGCGATGTGAACGCGCGCGCCATCGGCATCGAGATCGTCAATGGCGGGCACGATTTCGGCCTGCCGGATTTTCCCGCCGCGCAGATCGATGCTGTGATCGCGCTCGTGGGCGACATCCTCGCGCGCCATGGCCTGAAGCCCGACCGCGTGGTCGGCCATTCCGACGTTGCGCCAGAGCGCAAGCTCGATCCCGGCGAGAAGTTTCCCTGGAAGCGCTTGGCGGAAGCGGGCGTAGCGATCTGGCCGGGCGAGGCCGCGCTTGAGCTTATGCCGGCCGAAGATGCGGTCGGCCGCGTGCAGGGCCAGCTTTCGCTGATCGGCTATGCGCTCGAAAAAAGCGGCGTGATGGACGCCGCCACGCGCGCGGCCCTAATGGCGTTCCAGCGCCGCTTCCGGCCGGAACGGATCGATGGCCTGATCGATGAGCAAACGCAAAAGCTGTTGGCTGCGTTGAGCCGCCCGCGCTAGCGCGGGCGCACGAAACGTGTATCTCCGCTTGCATGGCTAAAGCGCCAACCAACATCGCCGATCTGCACGCGCGCTGCCATGCGCGCCTCGCGGAGCACAACGCCGCCGCGCTGCGCGATCCTATGGCGGCGGGCGTACGCCGGCTGGCGATCGATCTCATGGAGGCGCGCGAGAGCGGGGCGCTCTCGGAGGCGGATCTGCACGCGCTGGTGAAGCAGGTGGCCGATTCCGCCCTGATCGCGCGCGCGGGCCGGCTGGCCGCCTCGAAACCCGCGGGCGATTGGGCGGGCGTGGTGGAGGCGGCGTTCGCGCCTTTGAAGGGCGCGCATTTCGCGGAATTGAAAGCCGCGCTGGAGGCGCCGCGCGCGGGCGTGGTGTTCACCGCGCATCCCACGTTCGCGCTTTCGCGCGCCATGCGCGATGCGCTGGGCGCGATGGCTGATGGCGCCAAGCCCGATCTCGCCCCGCTCGCGCATCTGCCCGATCAGCCGATCACGCTGGCTTACGAACACGAGGACGCCGCCGCCGCGCTGTCGCGCGCGCAAGCGGCGCTGCGCGATTTCACGGCGGCCGCTTATGATTGGCTTGAAGCCAATGTCGAAGGCCCGTGGTGGACCATCTCGCCCGCGCCGATCCGGCTGGCCACCTGGGTCGGCTACGATCTTGACGGGCGCACCGATATTCACTGGGCGCAAACCATCCGCTTCCGCCTGATGGAAAAAGCCGCGCAGCTTGCGCGCTACGCTGAAGCGCTCGCCGCGCTTGGCGCCGATGCGCTCGCGCAAAAGCTGGCACAAGCGGGCGCGGAGGCAAGCGCGCAAGCGGCGCTGTTTGACGGCGATCTCGATGATCCCGCGCGCACCGTCGCGGCCGCCAATCGGCTCACCGCCGAAGGCCCCGCGCGGCTCACCTCCGTAAAGCCCATCCTGGCCGAGCTTGATGTGCTGATCGCATCCGCCTCTGGCGCGCAGCGCAAGGCGCTGTGCGTGGCGCGCGCCGAGATCGCGGCCTTCGGCCTCGGCGCGGGCGCGATCCATCTGCGCGTCAACGCCAGCCAGGTGCGCTCGGCCGTGCAGGCCGATCTTGGGCTCGAAGCCAGCGCCGATTTCATGGATCGCCGCGCCATGGCCGCCGCCGCCGAGCGTAGCGCCGGCGCGGTGCGCGAAGCGGTGAATTTCGGCGCCATCTTCCAGGAGAAGATGACAGCCCGCCGCCAGCTCATGCTGGCCGCGCAAATCCTGAAGCATATCGACGCGGATACGCCGATCCGCTTCCTGATCGCCGAGGTCGAGGCGCCGGCCACGATCATGGGCGCGATCTATCTGGCGCGGCTCTATGGCATCGAGGATCGGCTCGATGTGTCGCCGCTGTTTGAAACGCCGGACGTGATCGAGCGCGGCGGGCGGATCATGGAGCGCCTGCTCGATGAGCCCGAATACGTGGACTACATCACGCGCCGCCAGCGGCTTTGCGTGCAATACGGCTTCTCCGATAGCGGCCGCTTCATGGGCCAGATCGCCGCTGATGCGGGGATTGAGCGCCTACACGTGTTGCTCTCACGCGCGATGGCCGCGCGGGGCGTCAAGGGCGTGGAAGCGCTGATCTTTAACACGCACGGCGAGTCGATGGGGCGCGGCGCCTATCCGGGCGCCATGCAGGCGCGGCTCGATTATCTGATGACGCCGTGGGTGCGCGCGCGCTTTGCGCATGATGGCGTGCCGGTGCATGCGGAGGTGAGCTTCCAGGGCGGGGATGGCTATGTCCATTTTCAGACGCCCGCGCTTGCCGCCGCCACGCTGCGTGCGGTGGCCGCCTGGGCGTTCCAGGCGCCGCGCGGCAAGGCGAAAGACGCGTTCTACGCCGACATCAATTTCTCCTGGGACGTCTATCGCGCGGTAAAAACCTGGCAGGAGGAGCTGTTCGCCGATCCGCACTATCGGGCGGTGCTGGGCGCGTTCGGGGTCAACCTCTTGCCGGGCTCGGGTTCGCGCAAAACGCGTCGGCAGAGCGGGGCGTCGAAAAACGATGTGGCCCGCTCGCTGCGCGCCATTCCGCACAACGCGATCCTGCAGCAGCTGGCCGCGCCCGCGAACGTCTCGGGCGGCTTCGGCCATGTGGCCGCGCGCGAGCCTGATCGCTTCGCCGCGCATGTCGCCGGCTCGCCGCGCTTTGCGGGGCTGGTGCGCATGGCGCACGCGGCCCGCAAGCTCACCTCGCTCTCGATCCTGCGCACTTACGCTGATCTCTACAGCGCCTCGTTCTGGACCATCCGCGCCGCGCGCAGCGAAAATGACGCCGACGCCGACATCGCCCTGCGCATCGCCGCGCAGCTGGAAACGCGTGAGCTCGACGTGGCGATCGAGAAGGTGGCCAACATTTTCTCCAGCGACCGGCGCCGGTTTGATTCCGTCGCGCGCGAGATGCTGCCGTTTTCCGCCGGCGATAGCGGCTTTGACGCCGATCTCTACATCCTGCACGCCGTGCGCATGGTGCGCATGGTGCAGGGCTTCACGCTGGCCGCGCAAATCCCGCCCTTTTCGCCGCGCCACGACGTGACGCGCGAAGGGCTGCTCGACATGGCGCTCGATCTGCGTTTCGCCGAATTGGCCGAGGCGGTGGCGGAAATCTTCCCCGTCACCAGCGAAACCCCGGCGGAGTTTGCAAACCTTGCCGAGCCCGGCCCCTTAGCCGCCCAGCCTGGCTACCCCGCCATCGCCCGCGAGATCGCGGCGCCGCTGAAGGCGCTCGATACGTCGATCAAGGAGATCACCGTGGCGATCACCCATTTCTATGGCGCTTTCGGGTGATCCGTTTCCCCGCCGAGCGCCCGGCGAAAGCCGGGCCGAGAGCGGGGACCCAGAGCCAAGGGCGCGCCGGTTGCTCTGGGTCCCGGATCGCACCCCGGCTCAAGGTCGGGGCTGCGTCCGGGAAGCGGGGGTGTTTCGCTGGCGTGAAGACGCTATATTGGCCCCGCCAGTCGGCCGGGCGGCCGCGGGCGCAAGCTGGAAACGGCGCGTTCGAGGAAAGTCCGGGCTCCATGCGGAAACGGCGGCGGGTAACGCCCGCCGGAAGTAATTCTAGGGATAGCGCCACAGAGAATAGTCTGCCCGACAGCTTCGGCTTGAAGGCGATGGTGAAACGGTGGGGTAAGAGCCCACCGCGCCGACCGTAAGGAAGGCGGCACGGCAAGCCCCGCCGGGAGCAAGACCGAATAGGGATGCTTGGAGCCTTGAGCTTCAGCCCGCCGCAGGGGCGCATCCGGGTAGGTCGCGAGAACCGCTCAGCAATGCGCGGTCCAGAGGAATGGTCGCCCATCCTGCAAAGGTGGACAGAACCCGGCTTACAGGCCGACTGGCGCTTTGCTTCACAGACTCGATGTAAGAGGTACGACGATGCAGAACATCATCGTCATTCCGGTCGCGCGGAGCGCGGGCCGGAACCCAGGGGCCAACACATCGCTGGTCGCCCTTGGGTTCCGGGCTCAATGCTGCGCATTGCCCCGGAATGACGAAGCGCGGGGCGCGCGTCCATGAGCGGCCACGCCCCCGTCCTCCTCGCGGAAGCCATGGACGCGCTCGCGCTGGGCGATGGCGGCGTTTACGTGGACGCAACCTTTGGCGGGGGCGGCTACAGCCGCGAAATGCTGGGCCGCGCGAACTGCGCCGTCATTGCGTTCGACCGCGATCCGGACGCCATCGCCCGCGGGCAGGCGCTGATAGAGTCAGCCAAAGGTAAATTCACGCTTCATCAAGGCCGCTTTGGCGATTTAGCGGCGGACGAATTGGTGGACGGCGTTGTGTTCGATCTCGGCGTCTCCTCCTTCCAACTCGATGAAGCGCAACGCGGCTTCTCGTTTCAGGCCGACGCGGACTTGGACATGCGGATGGAAAAGGAAGGCCCCAGCGCCGCCGACGCCGTGAACGGCCTCAGCGAAGCCGCTTTGGCCGATCTCATCTACAATTACGGCGAAGACGATGAGAGCCGTCGCATCGCGCGCGCCATCGTGCAGACCCGCGCCGCCGCGCCGATCACGCGCACGCTGAAGCTCGC
>DAOMPU010000212.1:0-5095 GCA_035444925.1 Terricaulis sp.
GACGGCTCCAAGATGGAGGACGGCTACCAATTCGGCTGGTCCGCCGCGCTCGACAATCTCGCCAAGGAATTCTCCCGATGACCGATCCCAGCACCACCCACGCCACCTTCGTGATTGAACGCCATTACAAGGCCGCGCCCGCGCGCGTGTTCGCCGCCTTCGCCGACGCCAAGCAGAAGGCCAAATGGTTCGGCGGCCCGGCCGAATGGAGCGCGCAACACAAGCTCGACTTCCGCGTCGGCGGCAAGGAAACGTCGGTCGGCGGCCCGCCCGGCGGCGTCGTTCACAAGATGAGCGGCGAATATTGCGACATCGTCGAGAACGAGCGCATCGTGATGTCTTACGAAATGCACCTGGATGCGACGCGCATCTCGGTTTCGCTCGGCACCACCGAGATCAAGCCGAACGGCGCGGGCTCGACGCTGATCTACACCGAACAGGGCGCTTATCTCGACGGCTACGACGATGCGGGCCAGCGCGAGGAAGGCACGCGCGAACTCTTCAAGCAACTCGAACAATTCCTCGATCAATAGGATCTGAACGCCATGACCATTACAGAGCACGCCACGTTCGCCGTCGAACGTGAATACAAACACGCGCCCGCAAAGGTGTTCGCCGCCTGGGCCGACCCGCGCGCCAAGCGCGCCTGGTTCGCCGAGGGCGAAGGCTGGGAGATTCAAAATTTCTCGCTCGATTTCCGCGAGGGCGGCGCTGAAACCAGTAAATTCCGCTTCCTCAAAGGCGAGGAAACCTTCGGCGAGGAAACCTGGTTCGGCAACGACACCGTGTTCAACGAAATTCGGCCCAACCAGCGGATCATCTTCACCTATTCGATGGATCGCAACGGCGTGCGCTTCTCGGTTTCTCTGGCCTGCGCCGAGTTCAAACCGGCGGGCGCGGGCACGCGGCTTATCTTCACCGAGCACGCGGCCTTCTTCGAAGGCGGAGACGGCGCGGCGATGCGCGAAGCGGGCTGGCGCGAGCTGCTGCAGAAGCTCGATGAACACCTGGCCGCCGCCGGCTGAGCCGGTGCATACTCCGCGCCCATGAAAGAGCTGAAATTCAAAGTCGGCGACGCGGAAACATCCGCCCTGTGGCTCGCCCCGCCGGACGCGAAAGCGGCTTACGTATTCGCGCACGGCGCAGGCGCGGGCATGGCGCACAAATCCATGGCCGCGATCGCCGAAGGGCTCGCCGCGCGCGGCATCGCCACGCTGCGCTATAATTTTCTTTATATGGAGCGCGGCTCCAAGCGGCCCGATGCGCCGCCGCTGGCGCACGCGGCCGTGCGCGCGGCTGTGGCGCAGGCGCATGCGCTTGCGGCCGACCTTCCCCTCTTCGCCGGCGGGCGCAGTTTCGGCGGCCGGATGACGTCGCAAGCGCAGGCGCTTGAGCCGCTGGCGCACGTGCGCGGGCTCATTTTCTTCGCGTTTCCGCTCCATCCCGCCGGCAAGCCCGGCGATGAACGCGCGGCGCATCTGCGCGATGTGCGAACGCCGATGCTCTTTTTGCAGGGCGATCACGATGCGCTCGCTGAACTCGATCTGCTTCAGCCCGTTGTGGCCAGCCTCGGCGAACGCGCGACGCTAAAGCTGCTCGCGCACGCCGATCACAGTTTTCATGCGCCCGCCAAAAGCGGACGCAAGGATGGCGACGTGCTCACCGAGGCGCTCGATGCCGCCGCCGCATGGATCGCAAAGCTTACTTGAAGGCGGCGGCGTAAATCTCCGGCTTGAAGCCGACGATGATTTTGGCGCCCTGCTCCAGCACCGGCCGCTTGATCATGCTGGGCTGTTTCAGCATCAGCGCGATCGCTTTCTTTTCGTTGAGCCCCTGCTTGTCCCCCTCCGGCAGCGCACGAAAGGTCGTGCCCGCGCGGTTCAGCAGAACTTCCCAGCCGACAGCCTTGGCCCAACGCTCCAGCGCGGCCTTTTCAACCCCCTCGGCTTTGTAATCATGGAACGTGAAATCGACGCCCTTAGCCTCCAGCCAAACGCGCGCCTTCTTCATCGTGTCGCAATTCTTGATGCCGTAGAGCGCCGCTTTCGCCATGAATGATCCTCTCGCGCCTGCTCTAAAGCGCTTCGCCGCGCGCGGCTTGACAAATCGCGCGCGTTCGCGCTTCGTTCGCGCACATCACGGGAGCATTTCGCATGGCCGATACGCTGACGTTTTACACCAACCCGCAATCGCGCGGCCGCATCGCGCGCTGGATGCTTGAAGAGGTCGGCGCCCCTTACGAGACGGTCGTGCTCGATTACGGCACGACGATGAAGGCGCCGGAATATCTGGCGATCAACCCGATGGGCAAAGTGCCGGCGATCAAGCACGGCGAGGTCGTCGTGACTGAGTGCGCGGCGGTTTGCGCCTATTTGGCGGACGCCTTTCCACAGGCAAGCCTCGCGCCCGCCGCCAACGACAAGATGCGCGGCCCCTATTATCGCTGGCTGTTCTACGCCGCCGGCCCGTTCGAAGCGATGATCACCAACAAATCGCTGGGCGTGCAAGTGAGTGAAGAAAAGGCCGGCTTCGTTGGCTACGGCACCGGCGCTGACGTGCTCGACGTGGTCGAAAAGGCGGTGGCGCAGAGCGATTACCTGCTGGGCGCGCGTTTTTCCGCGGCGGATGTTTATGTCGGCGCGCAGATTGGCTTCGGCCTGCAGTTCGGCTCGATCGAAAAACGGCCGGCGTTTGAGGCTTATTACGCGCGCCTCGCGTCACGGCCGGCCGCGATCCGCGCCAACGAACTCGACAATGCGCTGATGGCGAAGAACTAAAGCTCGCCCGTCACGGGTACGAGCGCGCCGGTAATGGCGCGCGCTTGGCTGGACGCGAGGAAAAGCATCACGTTGGCCAGGTCCGCGGGCGCGACCCATTTGGATGGATCGGCGCCCGGCATGTCTTTGCGGTTTTGCGGCGTGTCGATGATGGACGGCAGCACGGCGTTGACGCGCACTTTGCCCCTCAATTCCGCCGCCAAGCTCTCGGTCAGCTTGTGCACGCCCGCTTTAGAGGCCGCGTAAGCGCCCATGCCCGCGCCCGCCTGAAGCGCGCTCAAGGCGCCGACATTGACGATCGCGCCACCCACTGCGATCAGATGCGGCGCAGCGGCGCGGCAGGAATTGGCCGCGGTGTCCAGATTGATGCGCTGCATGCGCCGCCACAATTCGCCGTCGCTATCGGCCAGCGTGGACCAGGCGAAGCCGCCCGCAATGTTGAGCAGCGCGTCGATGCGCCCGGCCGCGGCCCGCACGCCGGCGAACGCCGCCTGCGCCTGTGCTGCGTCCGAGAGATCAACGCCGCCGAAACCGAGCACGTCCGCGCGCGCAGGCCCCGGCGAACGATTGATCGCCGCAACGCGCGCGCCCTTCGCCAAAGCTGCGTCCACCAACGCGCCGCCCAATGCGCCTGAAGCGCCGGTTACAACGATCACCTTGCCCTGCATCCGGCCTCTCTCGCACGCATCTAAAACGGCTTTGGCCAGCATCTAAAAGCCAGGCGTGTTTGTCCACGTCTGCTTTGCCTTACCTGCGGGCGGAACGGCGCAGAGCCGGGCCGCCCGCCTTTTTTGCTTTAGCCGCGCGCTTTCATTTCCTGCAGCACGCGCTGGGCGTAGGCGCGGCTGACCGGCACCTCCTCCCCGCTTTCAAGCACCGCCATGAGCCGCCCGTTGTGATCGCGGCGCACGGCCTTCAGGCGCTTCCAATTCACAAACGCCGAGCGATGCACGCGCAGCATCACGTTGGGATCGAGCTTCTCTTCCAGATGCGACATGGTTTCCCGATGCAGCAGCGTGCGCCCTTCCCAATAGAGGCGCACATAATCGCGCTCGGCCTCGATGCGCTCCACATCCGCCACCGGCACGCGCAGGAAACGGCCGCGATCGCGGATCCAGAATTCCTTTTCGTAACGCGGGCCCTCGCGTTCATCGGCTTCCTTGCGCAGCGCCTCCAGCACCGAGGCGAGCTCCTCGGCGCGCCGGCCGGCGTCCTTCGCCGCGCGCCGTTCGCGCGCGCGCGCCAGCGCCGAGTTCAGCCGCTCGAATTCGACCGGCTTCAGAAGATAATCCACCGCCGAGGTTTCAAACGCCTGCAGCGCATAGGAATCGAACGCGGATACAAAAATCACCGCCGGCCCGCCCGCATCTTCGACGGCGTTCGCCACTTCGAAGCCGTCGGCCAACGGCATCTTGATGTCGAGCAGCACGACGTCGGGGCGCAGCGCCTTCATCGCGTCGATCGCTTGGGCGCCGTCGCTGGCGGCGCCTACGATCTCCACGTCCGGTATGTCCTGCAAGGCCAGGCGCATGCGCCTTAGCGCAAGCGGCTCGTCGTCAGCCAATAGCAGGCGCAGGGTTTCTGCGGGCACGCTCTTCCTCCAGAGGCAACCAGATGTCCACGCGGCAGCCGGCGGGCTTGCGGTTCGAGGCCACAAGCCCGGCGCGGTCGCCGTAAATCAATTCCAGGCGCTCGCGCGCATTGACGAGGCCTACGCCGCGTCTTCGCCGCGGCGTCTCCACCGGCGGCAGGCCGGGGCCGTCATCTTCCACGGCGATGCGCAGCACGTCCCCGTCCCGTTTGGCGGTGACGACGATGGCGCCGCCATCGGTGCGCGGGGTGATCGCGTATTTTATAGCGTTTTCGAGAATGGGCTGAAGGATCAGGCTCGGCAGGCGCGCGCTTTCGAGGCCAGGCTCGATGTCAAACGTGACTTTCAGTTTGTCGTCAAAGCGCGTCTGTTCGATCTCAAGATATTTGCGCTGCGCCTCGAGCTCGGCGGCGAGCGCGGCGAGTTCGGTGGGTTGGCGATCGAGCGAATAACGCAGAAAGCCCGCGAGCTTCAGCAACATGCTCTCAGCCTGCTCGTTGCGTTTTTCCAGCACGAGCGTGGAAATCGCGTTGAGCGTGTTGAAGAGAAAATGCGGGTTGATCTGGTAATGCAGCATCTTGAGCTGCGCGTCGTAGGCGAGCGCCTGGGCGCGCGCGACGGCGCGGGCCTGGGCCATGGTCTCAAAATGATAGCCGAGCAGCGCTTGGGTCAGCCCCCAAAGCGGCAGCGCCCAGCCGAAATTGAACAGATAGATCACGAACGGATA